>JAYUYU010000840.1:0-8877 GCA_043752365.1 Myxococcales bacterium
TCTCTAAGATTGCGATTTAATTCGCTGATTCGACGCTTCGTATAACGCAATGGCGGCCGCGACCGAGGCGTTGAGCGAGCCAATGCGACCGGACTGAGCGAGGCGAGCCGTAGTGCTGAGCGAACGCCGAACCGACCTGCCCATGCCTTCACCCTCCGAGCCGAGGACGAGCAGCGTGGGGTGCTTTAGGTCGAGCTCGTGCAGTGTGCGGTCGGCCTGTGCGTCGAGCCCGACGACCTGAACGCCGCTGGCCACCGCATCGGTAAGTGCGGCGGTGAGCGAGGGCACGCGACACAGCCGAGCATGTTCCACGGCTCCCGCCGACGCGCGGAAGGTCGACAGGCTGAGCGGCGCCGAAGCGTGCTCACCCCAGATGATGGCCGCGCTGGCGATGCCGACTGCGCTCCGCACCACCGCTCCGAAGTTTTGTGGGTCGGAGATGCCGTCCAGCACGATGCCGAGCAGCGTGGGGTCGGCCAGCAGCTCGGCGAAGTCCAGCAGCTCGAGCTTCGGTGCCCAGGCGACCACGCCTTGGTGCACGGTCCCTTCAGTAAGCGTGTCGAGCAAGAGGCGCGACTCGCGGGTCACTTCGGCGACGCCGTGGTCCGTCGCGAAACGCACCAAGGCCTCGAGCCGCGGGTTGTCCCCGTGCTCGACGCTAACGCGATGGACGGCTCGGCCGTGCGCCGTGATGGCTTCGCGCACTGGCTGTAGGCCGGCCACCAGGCGGCCTGGGACGTCGGGCAGCGGTGGCAACTCACGCGGGGGTCGGCGTCCGAACTCTGGTCTACGGCGCAAGGGCTTCGCTCATTTCGGTAAGGATGCTGAGGGCGGCCGCAACCGGATCGGCGGCGTCGCGGATGGGGCGCCCGACCACGAGCAGGCTCGACCCGTCGCGCAGGGCGGAGGCGGGGGTGCCGACACGCTTCTGATCGCCGACGGCCGCGCCGGCCGGGCGAATGCCCGGGGTGACCAAGATGGCTTCGGGTCCGAGGGCCGCGCGCAGCGCCCCGACCTCGGCCGTGGAGCAGACGAGCCCGTGAATGCCGCAGGCGCGCGCCAGCTTGCCGAGGGTCAGCACATGCTGGGCCGGGGTGGCGTTGACGCCCGTGGCCTGCAGGTCCGCGGCGTCGAGCGACGTCAGCACCGTGACGGCCAATAGTTTCAGGCCCGCGCCTTCACGCTCGGCGCGTTTGGCGGCGGCTTCAAGCATGCGTGGTCCGCCGGCAGCGTGCAGCGTGAGCAAACTGGCTCCCAGCTGGCCAGCGGTCGCCACGGCCCGCTCCACCGTCTCGGGAATGTCGTGCAGCTTCAAATCCAGAAACACCTGGCTGCCTAGCTTGCGCCCCAACTTCACCGCTGCCGGACCCTCAGCGACGAACAGCTCCAGCCCCACCTTCAAGACTCCCACGACCGCCGCCACTCTCGCCGCGCCGGCTTCAGCCTCCGCCAGCGTCGGATAATCGAGTGCAAACGCCAGTCGCTCACGCATGGGCCGGGTGCCTAGCATGAGTCGCGCGGCGGCGTGAGGGGCTCAGGGGTCAGGGGTCAGGGGCCAGCGAGCAAAGGGGCCCGGGATCAGGGGCTTCGCTTCGCTTCGCTTCGCTTCGCTTCGCCCACTCTCGAGCCGTGCGGATTCTGAAAAGCGTGCGCGAGCGCAAAGCGCGAGCTGGATCGCCTTCACCCGACCTTGGCACCAGCAGATCGCGATCGAAACGGAAGACCGGAGTGAACGAAACTCGGCGAGGCCGAGCGCCCGCTGCCCATCAGGTCACTAGGGTCGCAGGGCACACCAGGCAAGGGGCGGAGGAAACCAAGAACCAGTGAACGAGACTCGGCGAGGCCGAGCGCCCGCTTCCTCAACAGAACAAAAGGATCGCGAGACGCCCACGCCAAGGAACGGAGGAGAAAAGACCGCCGCAGGCGAACCCATCAGGTCACGCCAGAGACCACGCCGTCAGAAACAAGAACAAAGCGGATCCCCAGGCGGGCACGTGCAGGGCTTTGCGCCGCCGCCGCCCGGCTTGGGTCCACCACCGCCGCTACGAATGGCGGCGCCTGCTTGCTTCTTTTGCTCAGTTGCTTTGCTGAGCTCGGCTTCGAGCTTGGCGCGTGTCGCTTCGTCTTTGGCGCTTGCGAGCGTGCTGCGCAGCTCTTCTTCGCGCTTTTGCGCGGCGTCGAAGGTGTCTTTCAAGCGCTTGGACTCGGCCTCGGCGGTCGCGATGCGCGCGTCGGACGCGGCCTTTTCTTTTTCGGCCTTCTCGGAAGCGTTCTTGAGTGCGAGGCCGCCGCCGACCACCGAGACGAGCAGCACGCCGACGGCGATGCCGACGAACATCTTCAGGCGCTTCTTGCCCTGATCGCTATTCAGCGCGGCGAGCTGCTGTTCGTGCGCCTGCTGAGCCGTGAGGGCTTCCATGCGCGACTTGTGCTCAGCCTCGGCTTTGGCCTTTTCGATTTCACCGTGACGGATGGCCTCGATGCGAGCCGCATCTTCCTTGCGGCGCATCTCTTCCAGGCGACGGGCTTCTTCTTCTTCGCGGATACGCCGCTCTTCGGCGTCACGCGCCGAGCGCTCTGCAGTGGCTTTCGCTTCAGCTTCCTGACGAGCCCGACGGTCCTTGTCGGCCTCCTCCTGCTTGATGCGATCTTCCTCAAGGTTCATCAGCTCCTTGAGAGAGAAGAGAACCGAGCTTTCTTTCTGGTCGGCCATTCGATGAGTATTTCCTAGGGAGGGCGGTTCCGCGTGGAGGCGAATACCAACCCGCGAGCGATCTCGTCAAGCCGCACGCTTGGGATGAGCGGGAAGGCCGAATGTAACGGAGCTTTCCAGTCCTGTCAGCTTTGGACCAGCGCTGTTCAGGGTCCTTGGGTTCACGTCAGTCCTACACTGTGGGATATGGTCGCTATTGGCCGCAGGGGGTGCGGCATGGCGGGCACTAGCTTCGGGGGGCGCCCAGGCGGCCAGGGCTGTTCTACAGTGACCGGATGTCGACCGAGGTGCAGGCGCACATCACGGGTACCGTTTGGAAGATCTTGGTGAAGGTGGGGGACACCGTGTCGCAAGATCAGCCGCTCGTCATCCTGGAGTCGATGAAGATGGAGATGCCGATCGAATCGCCGGAGGCTGGGCGGGTCGTCAGCGTGGTGGTGAGCGAGGGTGCGAGCGTCGAAGAGGGCGAGCTAATCTTGACCTTGGAGAAGGCGTGAATCGGGTTCGAACGATCAGCGTTGCCGTGCTGGTGGCCGTGGCTTGCGGCGGCCCGCAGAAGCTGGGCGGGGCCGGCGCAACCTGCTTTCGCGACGATGACTGCGCAGCCGGCATGATTTGCGTGGCCCCGACCGTCGACGATATCCACCGTGTGTGCAGTAGCGATCCGACGCCGCTGATCTCGATGGTCGCAGGACCGCCGCCAATCGCCCTGGCGGGCGCGGCAGGCGCAGCCACCGCAGGCTCAGCCGGCATGGGGGGCATGGCAGGTGGGGCAACGGCCGGCTCTGCCAGCGGTGGTATTGAAACCGGCGGTAGCGCGGGCAGCGGCAGCGCAGGCAAGGCGGGCGGCGGGGCCGCCGGCACCGCAGCGGGTGGCACGGACACTTCCGGAGCCGGCGGTAGCGCCGGAACGACTGCCGGCATGAGCGGCAGCGGAGGCACAGAGCCCGAAGGCGGCGCTCCCCCTTAGCAGCGCCCGGCTCGGCTCATTCCTTCCAAAAGAACTTCCACGGGTTGTGCTTCAAGTCGCGGATCAACTCTTGGAGATCGTCGTAGAGGGCTTCGTCCATCATCAGCGCGCCGACGGTGCCCTTGCCGGACTTGACGTGCTTCATCAGGCCCTCGGCGTCTTGCGCTAAGCCTTTGGCGCGGCCGCTCGCGTCGGCAAGATTGCGCGTCATCTCGTCGAGCCGAGCCAGCTGCTCTTCCGTCGAGAGCTTGCTGGTGATTTTCTTGGTGTCAGCTAGGACTTTCCGGCCATCTTCGACGAGGGGCGGCAGATTCTCGGCCAGCACCTTGCTGCTGCGCTCGACGTCGTTGAAAATGCGCGTGACCTGCGGGCCGTCGACGTAGCGCTCGCGCGCCGCTTTCATGCTGTCGTTGGCGTCGGTCGATAGCTTGTCGACGTTATCGACGATGTGGTCGAGCTTGTCGCTGTTGCGCTCGAAAAAGTGGCCGCTAGCGCGTAGCGTTTTGTGTAAACCATCGAAGGTTTCGGAGATTTTCTGCTCGTTGTTGGCGACCCCCATGTACGCCTTGTGCAAAAGCTCGTAACCCTCGCTCAGTAGCAAATCGAGCCGGGGAGGGCTAATGCCTTGCACGGTCGAGTTGTCGGCCAGCGTGGGCCGGTCGGCGGAGCCGGGCTCGATGGCGAGGAACATTTCGCCCAGCACGCCTTGGCTGGTGACGAACCAGCGCGAGTTGTCGTGAATGGCGGTTTGGTAGCGGCGCTCGATGCGCGCGACGGCGCGGATCGGCGGCTCGGGCTCGTGCGTCTTGGCGTTCACTTGGCCACCGCGAAACTCGAGCTCGCTCACGCGCCCGACCTTCACGCCCGAGATGCGCACGGGGGCGCCCGCCTGTAGACCGCCAGGGTTTTGAAAGGTGACGTAAACCGTCAGCGTGGGCTCGAAGCTGAGCCCGCCCATCACCACCACGAACGCGCCAAGTAGGCCCAACGCGACCAATATCAGCGCGCCGACTTTGACTTCGATGGATCGTTGACTCACTCGATGGGCCCCTCGGCACGGCCGTTGATGAACTGCTGGACCACCGGATCGTCGGTGCGCCTAAAGTCGGAAGGAGTGCCCAAGAGCCGCACTTTTCCTTTGTACAGCATCACGATGCGGTCGGCGATGCCGAAGATTGACGGCAAATCATGCGAGACGACCAGGCTCGTCACCTTGAGCCGGTCCGACAAGTCGCGGATCAGCCGATCGACCCGGCGGGCGCTCACCGGGTCGAGGCTGGTGGTCGGCTCGTCGAACAGCACGTAGCTTGGCTGAAAGCTCAGCGCGCGCGCAATGGCGACGCGCTTCTTCATGCCGTCGCCCAGTTCGTTCGGAAAGCGCTCGGCGAACTTGCGCATTTGCGTTTGGTCGAGCAACGCGAGCGCCTCGCGGCGCGCGGCGTCTTCCGACAACCCGCGGTGCTTGCGCAGCGGCAGCGCCACGTTGTCGACGCAGCTCATCGAGTCGAACAACGTGGAGTGCTGGAAGACCATCGCGCACTTTTTTCGCACCGCGTACATTTGCTGTTCGTCGAAGCGTGAAACCTCTTCGCCATCGAGCCAGATCTCACCCGTGTCGGGGCGCAGCAGGCCAATCAGCTGCTTGATCAACACGCTCTTGCCCACGCCTGACGCGCCGATCACGAAGAACACCTCGCCCGGGTTCACGTCGAAGCTGACGCCATCGAGGATGCGCCGCTCGCCGAACGATTTTTTCACGTCGCGGAAGGAGATCAAACCGCGGCTACTTTGCCAGATTTGACGCGGGACCTAGAGCAAAGTAGCCAACTATGCATGGGTTTTTCGACCAGGGCGCGCTCGCTACGAGTCCTTCCGTGTCTGCTGGGGTTGTCGGCGCTTTGGCTGGTCGCGGCTTGCTCGAGCAGCCAGAAAAAAGGGCCAGAAATCGCGGGTGAAGACCTGTCCGGGCCGCCGCCGGCCTGTGAAAAGAACGAGGTGCGTGAGTACTTTTGCGACGACTTGCTGCCGTTCCGCTCGGACAAGCCCGCGCCGGAGCCATTCCATACCTGCCCCAGCAACGTTGGCGTCAAAGGCAATACGTTCGTGGCGACGTCGAGCTGGGCTCGCTTCGACATTCCCCGGACAGAGTGGACGCGCAAGCGCGTGCCGCCGGGCCACGCCTGCTGCTACTCGTGGTGTTCGACGCTGGTGATCGCCGAGGTAGAGGACATCGACGCAACTGCCTGCCAGCAGCCCAACGCCATGCCCGAGCGTTTGTGCATCAGTTCGGCTGAAGCCGGCGTGTCGGACGCCGCGACGGCTCCCAACGAGGGTTGCGCCGCGGCCGTGGTGCCGCCGGCGGGTGTCGCCTTCACCCCCCCCAAGGCCGCCGGCCTGGACCTGCAAGCGACCGCCGAAAAGCGCAGCCAGGGCCTGTCCGAATGTTGCTACGGCTGGTGCAGCAAGGCGCCGCTCGGCACCGGGCTCGGGGCAAAGTAGCGGGCCCCCGCCATGCGGCGGGCGCGGTGAGCTTGGTTACGGGCCGAACAGCAAGTAGCCGGCGCCGCTGATCACGAAGTTGAGCACGATGACGGCCAGCGACGAGCCGACCACCGCGCGCGTCGTGGCGGAGCCGACGCCTTCGGAGCCGCCGAAGGCCGTCAGGCCCGCGTGCGCACTGATGATTGGAATGGCAGCCCCGTAGGCTAGGCATTTGGCCAAGCCCACGACCACGTCGGGCGCCGACAGCAGCGACAGGTTCAAAAACGTGCGTGGATTGAGCTCGAAAAACGCCGACGCGGTCCAGGCCCCGGTCGCGACCGCCACGCACGCCGCCAACACCACCAGCATGCTGAACATGCCCAAGCTGGCCAGAAAGCGCGGACATACGAGGTACTTGATCGGATCGGCCCCGCACATGTGCAGGGCGTCGACCTGCTCGGTGACGACCATCGAGCCGATTTCGGCGGCGATGCCAGCGCCGACGCGCGTAGCAAGCATCAGCGCGCAGATCGACGCCGCGAGATCACGCACCAGCAGCTCCAAGAAGGTGGCGCCGAGCAGGCTCAGATCCGGGACCACGCGCTGCGTCTGCAATCCGGCTTGATAGGTGAGAATCATGCCCATGAAGCCCATCACGATGCACAAGAACACCAGCGAGCGATTGCCAATCTCGTACATTTGGCGCAATACCGCGCCGCGCTCGAGGCCGCCCTCCAGGCAGCAGCGGATGGTCAGCTTGAAGAGGCGATACAGCTCGCTCAGCGTGACCGCGAGTCCAGGCTCGCCAGCGGTGGGCGCCCCGTCACTCATGAGATAGCGAAAGAAAGCAGGTAATCCAGCACGAAAATGCTGGCTGCGCTGACCACCACCGCGGCGTTGACCGCGCGCCCCACGCCGGGAGCACCGCCCTCGGTGGCGAGCCCGTAGTGGCAGCTCGACAACGCGATGGCGACGCCGAAAACCGCGCTCTTGATCAGCCCGTGCAGCACGTCCCCGATGCCCAACAGCCCACTGGTTAGCCCGTTGTAAAAGACGGTCGGGTCCACCCCCAGCAGCACGCGCCCGGCTAGTGCGGCCCCCAGCAACGCCAGCACGTCGGCCAGAATCGTGGACAGAAAGAGCGTGATGACGATGCCGTAGAAGCGCGGCGTCACCAAATACCCAATCGGATCTATGGCCATGGCGCGCAGCGCGTCGACCTGTTCGGTCACGGTCATGGTGCCAAGCTCTGCCGTGTTGTTGGCGCCCACGCGCCCGGAGATCATCAACGCCGTGAGTAGCGGCGCAATCTCGCGCAGTGTGCCAAAGCCTGCGCCCCAGCCGAGCAGGCCGTGCGCGCCGTAGCGCTCGACTATCGGCGCGGCCTGAATAACCATGATGCCGCCGACGAACAACGCCGTGACCGCCACGATAGGTACCGAGCGCAGGCCCATGCGGTACAGGCTGCGCATCAGCTCGGCGCGGTCGACACCGCCGCTCAGGGTTCGGCCGCAAATGCGCGCGAACAACACGCCTTCGGCGCCCACGACCGCCACCGCGTCGGAAACGCCGCCAAACAGCGCTGACAGCGTTGCCGGCGCCGCCGCGGGCTCCGCGTTAGGGTGGCTCACGCTGGCAGCGTACAGCCCTGGGCGGCTACCGCCAAGCGCGCCATCCGGTGTAAGGTGGGGCTCTTGATGGCTTCTGCCTCGCGCCGAGTCGCCCTCCAGCTTTGGACGCTGCGTGACCACCTCAAGACCGAGGACGAGGTTGCGCGTAGTTTCGCGCGTGTCCGTGAAATTGGCTACGAACACGTCGAGCTGGGTGGGCTGGGAGCGATTCCAGCCGCCCGCGTCAAGCAACTGGCCGACAGCGCGGGCCTCGGCATTTGCGCCGCGCACCAGCCGGCCCGTGAAATCATCGAGCAGCCGAGCAAGGTCGCCGACACCGCCGGCGCGCTGGGCTGTCGCTTTATCGCCTACCCATTTCCGCACGTGCCGCTCGAAACGCTGGACCAAGTGTTCGCGCTGGCCGACGATTTGAGCCGTGCGGGCGAAGCGCTCCGCTCACGCGGGCAGCTGCTCACGTATCACAATCACGCGCTCGAGTTCCGCAAGCTCGGCGGCAAGTGCATCTTGGACTGGCTGTACGAGCGCACCGATCCGGTCATGCTGCACGGTGAGCTCGACACGTATTGGGTGCAGGCCGGTGGGGGAGACCCCGCCGGTTACTGCGCGCGCCTGTCCGGACGCCTACCGCTGTTGCATCTAAAGGATTACGCCATTACCCCGGAAAACCAGCCAATCACCGCGGCGCTGGGCGAAGGCAACCTCAACCTGCGCACCATCCTACGCGAAGCCGACGCCGCCGGCTGTGAATGGTACATCGTCGAACAAGACCGTTGCCTCACGGATCCCTTCGTCGAGATTGCGACCAGCCTGCGTTATCTCCAGTCCCTCTGAGTCTCGAGATTTTTTCACAGGGAGATCGGTAGATCGGGAGTCGTGCGAGCGTGAATTTTGGGATTCGCGCTGCAGCCCGCGAACTGGATGCGCCGCGCTCTCTTTCCCAAGAAATAATTTTGGTTTTGGTCCTCCAAAACAAAAATTGCGCCCCTCGCACGACTCCCGATCTCCCGATCTCCCTAGACGTGACCGGAAAAGGCAGGGCGAGGTGGGGGATCGACAGCAAGGGCTTTCGGATGTTGAAATGG
>JAYUYU010000841.1:0-3526 GCA_043752365.1 Myxococcales bacterium
TCGCCGGTAACGGCTTCGAACATCATCACGCCCAGCGCGTACAGATCGGTGCGCGCGTCGACCGGGGCGCCGATGCATTGCTCGGGGGCCATGTATTCGGGCGTGCCGAGCGTGTAGCCGTCTTGCGTCAGCGATTCGGCTTCGCTGAACTTGCTCATGCCAAAGTCGAGCACTTTGACGACCTTGTCGTCGCAAATGAAGATGTTGCCCGGCTTCAAGTCGCGGTGCACCACGCCCAGCTGATGCGCCGCCCACAGCGCGCGGCAGACTTGCAAGAACATGGGCACGGCAAAGCCCGGCGCGACGAGCCCGTTGTGCTTGAGAAACGTGGCCAAGCTGTTGCCGCGCAACAGCTCCATCACGACGTAAATGGAACCATCCGGCAGCTCGTCCAAGTCGAGCGTACGCACGACGTTTGGATGCTCGATGGAGCCTTGCACGCGTGCCTCGCGCCGCAAGCGCGCGATTTCGGAGGCGTCCATGGCGGCGGCGCCGCGCAGCACCTTGACCGCGACCTCGGTGCCTAGCGCGACGTGCTCGGCCGCGTAGACGACGCCGATGCCGCCCGAGCCAATCTTGCGTAAGATGCGGTACTTACCGCCGAGCACGCTGCCCACCATGTCGCCGGCGGCGTTTTCGCGGAAGTGGCCGCGCATCTCGAGCCCGCGCTCGAGCGCTGCAATGCGGTGTTTCTCGAACACGCGCAGCGCGCGCTCTTCGGAGACGCGCTCCGACGCGATGCCGAGAGCGGCGCCCAACGCGCCGCCGACGCCAGCGCCGATGGCAGCGCCCAGCAAACTGCCGGAAATCATCACAGCGCCGCCGCTGGCCGCGGCGCCCAGCACCCCGCCGAGCGCGACACCGCGCTTCTGACCGAAGCGCCAGCGCACCTGGTACGCGCACTCCGCGTCGCCGCGCGCCAAGCAACGCGGGTGTTCGATGCTCGCGGCAGGCAAGCCCCAAATCAAGGGAATGGCCGCGAATTCGGCGCGGCGCGCGGCGCACAGCAGCTCGTCAGCTTGGCCCTCTTCGCTGTCCGGACGAGGGCGGTACACGATTTCGGCGGAGTTGGGGCCGGCGGCCTTCAGCTCGCAGATGCCGACGCGGGTCGTTTCGGAAGCGTTCGCCGCCAGGTAGCGGTAAGCGTCTTCGGGCGCGGAGGCCACGCGCAGCATGCGCACGTAAGCGCCGAGCGATTCGGGGTGCGTCATCCAAGCCCCGCGATCGCTCACGGCGTCGGGACCCAGCGCCGAAGCGAGCGCGCGCAGCAACCGCTTACCCGCGCTGACCGAAAGCCAGCCGGAGTCGTCGTTCATCAGGCCGATCGGAATGCCGGCGGTGGACAACAGCGCGCGCAGAGCAGCCTCGCCGCGTTCGGCCCGAAGGCGGAGCAGGTAGGGGCGAAACCAGGTGCTGCGCAGTTCCTCGCGCCCGGTGCCGGAGCGCGGGGGGCTTTTTTTAGTGCCGTCACGGCGTTCGCGCACATCCGTCATTAGCGGCCGAAGCTCCTCCTGGCCTAAGGCTTAGGCCGCTTCGAGCAGGAGCATAACAGCTCGGCCGGCGAGCGGCGATAATGGTTGCCTTCGAGGCTTCCTGGCCCTCTTTCTCGTCGCTCGTCGGCCAGGTGCGTCTTATAAGGATGAGCAATGCCTGAGCCGCTTTCCGATGCGTTCGTTCTGTTTGGGGCCACGGGGGACCTGGCGTTCAAAAAAATCTTCCCGGCCTTGCATTGGATGCTCAAGCGGGGAGCCGCGCCGTTCCTAGTCGTAGGCGTGTCGCGCGGAGGCTCTAGCCTCGAGAACTTGCGTGAGCGCGCGCACGCCAGCATTCAGGAATTCGGCGGCGGTATTGACGAGAAAGCGTTCACGTCGCTCTCACAGAGCCTGCGCTACGTCGACGGCGACTACACCAAAGAAGAGCTGTTCCGGAAGATCAAGCAGACGCTCGACGACTCGAACGCCAAGAAGCCCGTCTACTTTTTGTCGATTCCGCCTAGCGTTTTTTCGAACGTGGTCGAAGCGCTGGGGACCAGCGGTTGCTCCGAGGGCGCGCGCGTCGTGGTGGAAAAGCCGTTCGGTCGCGACTTGGCTTCGGCCCGCGTCCTGAACAGCACGCTGCACAAAGTGTTCGACGAGACGAACATCTTCCGCATCGATCACTTCTTGGGCAAAGAGCCAGTGCAAAACTTGCTCTACTTTCGCTTCGCGAACTCGATGTTCGAGCCCATTTGGAACCGCAACTACGTGAAGAGCGTCCAGATCACGATGGCCGAGAAGTTCGGCGTCGCCGGTCGTGGTCGTTTCTACGAAGAGGCGGGTGCCATCCGCGACGTCGTGCAAAACCACTTGCTCGAGGTGATCGCCTTCTTGGCCATGGAGCCACCGCCCGCTGGCGATCGCGAAGCGCTGCGCGACGAGAAGACGCAGCTGCTGAAGTCTATTCGCAGCGTTTCGCCCGAGTACTGCGTGCGCGGCCAATTTCAGGGATATCGCGACGAAGAGGGTGTCGCCAAAAACTCCACGGTCGAGACCTTCTCGGCCATTTCCTTCTTCGTCGACTCGTGGCGCTGGGAGGGTGTGCCCTTCTACGTCCGTACCGGCAAGAATCTACCGGTGACGGTGACCGAGGTGCTGGTCGAGCTGCATCGCCCGCCACACATGGTCTTCAAGGAGACCGTCGCGCAGCGCGGCAATTACCTGCGCTTCCGCCTGGGACCGGACTTCGCGATTGCCATCGGCACGCGCGTGAAGCGCCCCGGTGAAGCCATGGCCGGCGACAACACCGAGCTGTTCGTCACCCAGCAAAACCCAGCCGAGATGGGTGCCTACGAGCGGCTGATTGGCGACGCCTTTCGCGGCGACGCAAACCTGTTCGCACGTGTCGACAGCGTCGAGGCGGCCTGGCGCATCGTGGAGCCAATTCTGGGCGACGCTACGCCCATTTACGAATACGAGAAGGCCAGCTGGGGTCCGGCCGAGGCGAACCGCATCTTGGCGCCCGGCACGCTCTGGCACGACCCGCGGCGCTAAGTTGGGCGGGGGCCGGGCGTCGGATTAGCGCGCTGACGTCAGGCGCGCCAGCGTACGCGCTCTTGCTCGAAGGCGCGGCCCAAGCGGCGTTGTTCGTTCAAAAAGGCGCCGTACGTTTTGGGTAGGCGTGTATCTGCCTGGAACTTGATGAAGACGTTGAGCGCTGCCTCGGCGTCGTCGGTGGCGCGGTGCGCTTGGTTGAGCTCGATACCCAGGCGCGCTGCGACTTCGCCGAGCGAACGACTCTTTTCGAGCTTCTGCAGCTCGCGCGCCCACACCAGCGGATCGACCCATTCGACGTTCTTTTGGAAGGCGGGCGGCGGAGTGGGCGATGCTGCCAAGCGGGCAAGCTCGGAGGTCAGCATTTTACGGTCGAACTCGGCGTTGTAGGCGAGTGGAATCGCGCCGGTCATGGCCTCCAGCAGCTCGGGCACGATGGCGGCGAAAGCCGGCGCGTCTTTGACCGCGTCGTCCGAGATGCCGTGCACGTCGAAAGC
>JAYUYU010000842.1:0-3522 GCA_043752365.1 Myxococcales bacterium
CCGTTGAGGTCACCGTCGCCGCAGTAGGGCGGAGGCTCGCAGTCTGGTCCGCAAGACGTGGTCAAATACATGTAGTCGTCGTCGTTGAAGCCGTTGTCACACAGCTCGCCTTCGATCGATTGCAGAACCGCGTCGCCACAATGCGGCCCGGCCGCGCACTTCTTGGTGCAGCCGTCGTACGTCGTGTCGTTGTTGTTGGCGCCGTCGTCGCATTCTTCGTACCGCGGGTCGGTGTCGGCGTCGCCGCAACTGGGGCCCCACATGCACATCTTGTTGCAGCCGCCGTAGGCGTCATTCGACGCAAACTGACCGTAGTCGCATTGTTCGCCGAGGTTCGGCTGCGGCTTGCCGTCGCCACAACCCGGAATGGCCTTGCAGTTGGCGGCGCAGCCCGAACCAGTTTGACCGTTCAGGTCACCCTTGTCGCATTCCTCGCTTAGGTCGTTAGGAATGCCGTCACCGCAGCGAGGGCCAGGCTTGCAATCGTAGCCGCACGCGTTAACGGCGGCATACTTGCCGTTGTTGACGCCAAGATCGCAAATTTCGTTGCCATTGGCTGACCCGTCACCGCAGTAGCCGCCAAGCTTGCACTGGGCCGTGCAGCCGCCGTACGCGCCGGTATTCTGTGCGGTACCCAAGTCGCAAAGCTCGTCCTGTCCGGCTTGCAGGTTGCCGTCGCCGCAGTTGGCGGGCGTCTTGCAGCCAGGCGCGCAGGCACCGCCAGTCGGGGGATTCTTATAAAGCGTGATGTTGCTGCCGTCGTCGCAGGCCTCGGCAGGCAGTTGCTTGCTGCCGTCACCGCAGTACGCGCGGGCCGTGCACGAGGTATTGCACGCGCCCGACGCGGCGTCGGAATTGCCTGCGGGGTCGTCGCAGAATTCGTCACCCACGACTATGCCGTCACCGCAGATGGTGTCGCACGACGACCGCGGCGCCAAGAAACCCGCCAGCGTGAGCTTGAAGTTCGAACCGGTGGCGTGACGCTCCGCGTGGAACAACACAATTTCGTAGACCTGCCCCTTGGTCAGGTTGAAGCGTTGATCAGTATTGTTGGCTTGCTCGGCGGCGCTGTAACAGCCGGCTGCCGGATCAGGCAGCGACCCGAGTGAGCAGTCACTGTCGCCCCCACCATTGCCGTCGTCACCGAGTACGACCTGGCTACTGAGCTCGGAGTGCAAACCACCGAGATCAACGGCCAATTTGCCGTTGACGTAGACCCACACGTCATCGTCACCGGTGAACGAGAGGCGCTCGCCACCTTGGTATTGGAAGAAGTAGCGGAGCTCGGTGGTGAACCCATAGTCGCGTTGCTGGCAAGTTCCGTCGCAACCACCGCAATTGCCGGCCTGATTAGGTACGCCATTGCCATTGTTGCACGTGCCCACCTCGGGCCCGATGTTGCCCAGGCCCTCGGCGCCCGTGAAAGGGTAGAAGTTGCCGCTTGAGTACGAGTAAACCTGCGACGCGGCGCCGCCCTGCTGGCCCAACGTGAGCGTTTTGACGATCGGCTTGACCTGAATCACGCCGTTGTAGCCAACCGTGTTGTTCGAGTTGGTGTCCCGGTACCAAAGGGCAAACGTGTCAGCGTTCATGATGCCAGTACCGGTGCCGGTGCCGACCGCCGCATTTTGCTGGCCGGTGCGGATGAGCACGGGCTTGCCCTGGTTGTCCAGACGACCGCAGGTGGCCGCGTTGGCGCTGGTGCAAGCGGCGCCAGTGATGCCGGGCACCTGACTGAACGTGTTGTATTGGAAATCTGGGTGTCCGCCCGCCGCGAGCGCGTTGGCCGACATGAAGTCGCGGTAAGTGACGCGCATGTCCAGCGTGGACGGCAGCTTGGTCCTACCAGTGCACTTCCAGCCTGGTGTCTCGCTCTTGCAGTCTCCCTGGCAGCCGTCCCCGTCGTTGGTGTTGCCGTCGTCGCAGAGCTCGGTGCCAAAGACGAGACCGTCGCCGCAGAACACGTTCACCTTGGGATCATCCGTCGTGGGATCTGCAGCAGGCGTCACGGTCGGTTCGGGTTGGCAGGTGGGGCCGCAGCCGTCGCCAGCCACGGGTGAGCAGGCGCCACCGCCCGTGCATTGCGAAGTCGCCGTGCAAGCAGTTCCGGCCTTGGTGCCGCCGACGCAGGTGCCGCCGTCGTCGCAACCTTCGCCCGCATCGACGTTTTTGTCGCCGCACACCGACTCGACGCACTTCACGTTCGGGGTCGGGCACTTGTAGCCGACCTCGACTTTGCAGCCCGCGTTGCAGCCGTCAGTGCTGAGCTTGTTGCCGTCGTCACACTGCTCGACCCCAAGCTTGAGACCGTCGCCGCACTTGGGCAGGCACGCGGCGCCTGGGCTCGGACAGGACCAGCCAGTGCCGAGCGCGCAACCCGAGCAGCCGTCTTGCGTAGCGGTGTTGCTACCGTCGTCGCACTGCTCACCGGGGTCGACTACGCTGTTGCCGCAGACCGGCTTCACGCAGGTGGACGGGCCCAGCCCCACGCAGGTCCAACCGTTTTCGACCTTGCACGTTGCGCTGCAGCCCTTGCTCAAATTGGGTGGATCGCAGCCTTCGCCCTGGGCGGATTGCACGATGTTGTCGCCGCAGGCAGGGTTCTCGAAACAATAGCCAGGTTGCGGGCACGTCCAGCCGGCTTCGACGTCACAAGTATCGGAGCAGCCATTGTTCTTGTTGGGCGGCTCGCACCGCTCAGGCTTTTCGATGGTGCCGTCGCCGCAAACCGGAGGCTTGGTCTGCAGGTTGAGGCTCTTGCAGCCAGCCTTGCAGCCGTTCGTGCCGGGCGGATCGCAGACTTCACCAGGCTCGACCTTGCCGTTGCCGCACGTGATGCTTGACGTGCACACGCTTGGTTGGTCCACGCATTTGAAGAACGGCTCTTCGGCACAACCACCAGAGCAACCGTCGCCACCGTCGCGATCGCCGTCGTCGCAAGACTCGCCCGCGACCAGCACGCCGTCGCCGCAGATTGGCAGGCAACCGGTCGTGTTGCAGCGGTAGCCCGGCTCGATTTTGCAAATCGACGAGCAGCCGTCGCCATTGCTCGGAACCGTCTGTCCGTCGTCGCAGTCTTCTTCTGGCGTACGCTCACCGTCGCCGCACTTCAGGGGTTTGCAGGCTTGTCCGGCGGTAGCACAGTGAAAGTTGGGCTCGGTCAAGCACTTGTCGTCACATCCGTCGCCCGCCGCGGGGGGTAACTGGCCGTCGTCGCAGGCTTCGCCTCGCTCCCGGATGCCGTTGCCGCACACTGGCACCTTCACGCACGGCTGGCCCGGGCGCACACACTGCCAACCGTCTTCAACCGTGCAGTCGCTTGCACAGCCGTCGTTCGGGGCAGTGTTCAGGTCGTCACAAGACTCGTCACCTTGCAGCGCGCCGTCGCCACAGACCACGACCTGGTTACACGGCTCGCCCACCGCCGAACAGTCGTAGTCCGGGTTGACAGTCGTGCAGTCGCCCGAGCAGCCGTCGGCGTCTGCGGTGTTGCCGTCGTCGCAGAATTCGCCGGGCTCGAGC
>JAYUYU010000843.1:0-3519 GCA_043752365.1 Myxococcales bacterium
GCCTCGCCTACGGCGGCGAAGAAGCCGTCGAAGGCCGCGACGCCTTCCTGGAAAAGCGCCCGCCAAACTTCGCCAAGTTTCCCTGGCACTACTGACGGCAGTCGCAGTCCGGGGTGCAATCCGGCTAAGCGAGGCTAGAGGTCCGCCCACATGCGGATCAAGTTGTTGTAGCCGGCGCGCAGGCGTAAGAGCGCTTCAGGGCTCGCGCTCTGACTTTCGAGCGCCGCGATCGACTCACCCAACTCGAACAGAATGCTTCGCTGCTGGGGGTCTCTCACTAGGCTCTGCAGCCAGCTGACGGCGACCAGCCGCACGCCGGATTCGACCCGGCTCACACGATGGAGCGAGCCCGAAGGATAGAGCACGGCGTCGCCCGCCGCTGCCTTGATCGGAACCGGCGTGTGGTCCGACGAGATCACGAGCTCGCCTCCAACGTAGTCGGCCGGGTCCGATAGGAAGACCGTGACGCTGACGTCGGCGCGGCTCGTAACGCTACCGTGCATGATGGGGGCGTCCAGGTGCGGCCCGTAGTACATGCCGGCCTCGTAGCGGTTGACCGTGGGGTGGCGCACCGACTTGGGCAACGCTGCGGCCTGTACGGTCGGGTGACGCAGCAGCGCGCGGGCGACAAGCTCACCGACCTCGCGCTGAGTGTCGCCCACGCGCTCGAGTTGAAGCACGTGCTTCGCGCTACGCGCCGCCCCGCCGGCACTCTCGCGGCCGTCCACGAAGCGCGAGGCTGTGAGCGCGGCCTGCACGGTGCTCAGCTCCTGCGGCGTGAGCACCCGTTCCACCAGCAAGATCAAGCTCTTCCTCCAATGCGTTCGGACTCGAGCCGCGCCACCTGACTCACGGCGCCTGATAAGCGCCGCGCTCGAGGGCGGACGGCCCCTTCCCCGCAGTCGTGCTCAGCAAAAAATGAGACCCGCCGGGCACGAGGAAGCCATACTGCTCGTTCGCGTCGGCTGGCCCTTGGGGCGTCCAAACGTACGAAGTCAGCAGCTCTCCTGTGGGCGTGAAGCCGCAGACTCGCACGGATGCCGCCGTGGGCTGCCCGTGCCCGAGGTAGAGATTGCCCAGCGCGTCGGTACCCGTAAAGTTTGCCCGGAACCCGGAGCAAGGCGTCGCCAGGTCGATAACTGTCGGATCGACCGACGTGAGTACGCCGTCCGGTCGCGGCAATACCGCCAGTCGAAAATTCCGAACCGACCCTGTCGAACTCAGCAGGAGGTACAGCTGATTGCCGATAGGCTCGTGCACGAGCGCCGCAACGTAGTCACTGGCGGTGACCTTCGAGGACGAAATGGGAAGCTGGTCGATGAAGACGCCGGCCGCGTCGTAACGCCTGATGAGCTTCTGGGACTGGCCACCGTTGTCGGCTCGTAAATGTTCGACCTTGTCCAGCGGCGCGGCCGCGGACCAACCGGCGAGCGGAGCTATTGCGTGGGCGGTCGCCGTGCCGAAATCGTTCGGCAGGTCTTTCTGCTGCACGAGCTCGCAGGTGGTGGCGTCGTAGGCTATCTGCCGCGCGCCGCCGGTAATGCCGCCAAACACCACCATGACATTGGGTCCGATATGCGAGGCTCCCCCGGCGTAGTTCAAGCCGCCCTCGGCGACGTCGAACGGATCAAAGGCGAGGTTGCACGTGGCCTCGTGAGCGACCGTAGGCGGCGGCGCGTCGAACACCGCAAGGGCGTCGAGCTCATCGGTGTTCAGGTTGCCCAGACCGAGATCTGAGGCCGCCTTGAACAAAGTGTTGGATGCCGCGCCGGTGGACTGAAACAGCGTCGCGCCCGTCGCGCTGTTCGCCAGCACCGCAGCGGCCAACGCCGAACCGGCCGCGCCCTGCGCCCCGTACGTGACCGAGAACGTCACTTTGCTCGGCGCGCCCTCGCCGTAAACGAGCAATGCGTCGATCTGGTCGCCTGCCACGAGACCCAGGTCTTGACAGCTGAAAGCGACCGAATTGGTACCATCTAGCTCGCTTCGGAAGACCGTGCAGCCGCGCTCCGCATCGAGCGCGGCCTCGACAGCGCTGTCGGGGGCGCCGAGCGAGGCTGGCCCGACCGTGAAGTAGATTTCGCTGAGGGGCACGCGTGCGTCCCGGATCGAGAGTCCGGTGAGATTGTCGCCGGCGCCTTCACTGCCGTTGGCCAGTCCCAGGCTGCTCTGGTGGGCTAGCAAGCCGTTATAGCCATACTGATCCCCGCCTTCGTCGCGCGCTCGATAACTCGGCACGCCGTCACTGAAATAGACGTCGCCCTCTTCCGTGCTCCCGTTGGATTCCGACAGCGCCACGCGGGTGGAGAGCCCGCCCTCGGAGCCTCCGCCCATCGAGAACACGTACATGGGGTTTTCGGGCTCGGGGCTCAGCAGCGTGAAAGCCATGATCGGATCGCGCGCCGCCAGACCGAGGGTTTCGCCCAGCACCTTCACCTGGTTGGTGCCGGCGAGCCTTGCCTGGCTTGCAGTGCTGGAGCTGAAGATGGTGTTGTGTGGCGCGGTATGCCCGGCCACGTCGGTGCCGGGCAGACCCCCGTCACCCAGGACGGAGAACAAAAGCTCCAACCGGGGCCTCGTCGATGGCTCGCCGGCCGCGCCGGCGTCTCCGCCAGTGTCCGTTGGACTCCCGCCGACTGGACTCCCGCCGTCCGGACTCCCGCCGTCGGGTCTCCCACCGACGGTGGTGCTGCTTCCGCCGCTGGCAGTGCTCGGCTCGCCGCCGACCGCCGCGCCCGCCTGGCCGGCATCACCCGAGTCGGGTGCCTTGATACTCGCGTCTTTGCTGCCGCAAGCCTGCACGACCAAAAGCGTGAGCCCCAAACCCGTCAAGAATGTGCGCTGAAACAAGGGAGACCTCCTAAGAATTGCACAGCATCGCAAACTCCCCCACCGTCGTCTAGGCCGGCGTTCGAAAGTACTACTCCCTACTTGCTAGCGAGCCTCGAGCCGCTGCGCCGCCACCGCCACTGATTCCGATTTGCTCGACTGCCCGTGCACAATCCCGAAAGCGATTCGAGCAAAGTGACGGGGCAATAACGCCCTGATGGGCGACGTGCGCGCGATGGTCGATGAGCCCCGAGCCCGGGGCGCGGCGGCCGAAACCGTCCAGGGACGCGCGCGACAGCTCGTGGCCGATCATTTCGATTTCGTGTGGCGGCTCTTGTGCCGCCTGGGCGTGCCGCGGCCTGATGTCGATGATGCCGCTCAGCAGGTCTTCATCGCGGCAACGCGGCGCCTCGCCGCGATCCCGCAGGACAACGAGCGCACCTTTCTCTACGGAACGGCGCTCCGGGTTGCGGCGACGCTGCGGCGTAACCTCAGGCGCCGGCAGCGAGTCATCGAGCCCGGCCCGGCCGACGCTGCTTCCTTGGGGCTCACGCCGCACGAAGAGCTCGAGCGCACCCGTGCCCTCGCCTTGCTGGACCAGGTACTTTGCGAGCTGGAAGACGAGCTGCGCGAAGTGTTCGTGCTCTGCGAGATCGAAGAGCTGAGCGCGCCACAAGTCGCCGCCATCGC
>JAYUYU010000844.1:0-8858 GCA_043752365.1 Myxococcales bacterium
CCGACGTGTACTTCTGCCCCTGCTATTCATGGTGACCAGCGCCTGCTCAGCCAACGACGCGAGCAAGCTCAGCGTAGGCGCTGGCGGGTCGGCGCAGAGCCCCGTCTATTCTGGCAGCGCCGGTCTCACAGAAGGATCTGACCCGGACCCCGTCGGTGGTTCGGGCAGCAATGAGTCAGGAGGTGTCGGGGGCAGCGTCGGCGGCCGCGGCAGCGCTGGAGCGCCCATGGCCGGTAGCGTTCCGTGTCCACCTGCCGCCAGCGCAGGCGCCTCCTCGCCTGCCGCGCGCGTCAACCTAGCGCCCGGCAAGGACTATGACGCCGGGCAGCTCGGCTTCCCACAACCTGGACTGGCCTTTGACGGCGACTTGGCGACGAGCACGGGCAGCATCGATTGGGTGGTCGCAGGCTACCTTGCAGCCGACCTCGGCAGCACCACCAGTTTGTATCAAACCGTCGTGAACTTTGCGGGCAAGCCGGCAGGCTACTGGATCGAAGGCTCGGACACTGGCGCCGACTGGACGCCGATCTTGAGGGCCGATGAGCCAGCAGCGCGCGATGAGCGTGTGCTGCCAGCCGTGAGCTACCGCTACGTTCGCTTCGCTATCGACACTTGGAATACGCCACAAGACGCATGGCAGCTCGACAAAGTGAGCGAGATCGAAATCTATGCGCGCGGCTCTACCGACCCGGTTGGCGAGCCTAACGTCATCCGGGCGCGGTTACCCCGCGCTGGCTGGAGCGCATCAGCCTCGTACAACTCCGACGCGGCTCAGGGGGCCATCGACGACCAAGGCGTACCGCCCTGCAAGACCTGGCAGGATTGCTACATGACCACGAACTGGTCGAGCGGCACCCGACAGGTGACCGGACAATGGTTCCAAGTCGACATGGCTGAACCGCGCACGTTCGACCGCGTCGAGCTCAACGACACCTACGATCATCCGGACAACATTCCGAGCAGCTACGAGCTGTTCGTGTCCGACGACGCCGCGACGTGGGGCGCTCCGCTTGCCCAGGGCCAAGGCGCCCCGAATACGCGCATTGCGTTTGCCACTCAGCACAAGCGTTACCTCAGGGTAGTTCTGAGCGCGGACAGCCAAGCCTTCTGGCGCATCGCCGACTTCGGGGTGTTCAATACTCTGCCGGTAGTGCCGCTACGCCCCTGCAGCCAGTGATACGGCGGCCTGTCCTGGGTTCCGGCGCTCGGCCACCCAGCTGAGCCGCGCCGAGTCACGGACCCGCATCGCAGGCGTCGAGGCGCCGTACAGACTCGAGCAAGGCCCGACCCGTGTGGTAGGCAACCTTCCACGGATTGCCGAGATTGGAATCAATGGCGCGGCCTTGGCGATCCGCGAGCACGCGCCATTCTCCGAGCTCGGGAACGACCAGGTGCCGTTCAACGAAGCTCCACACGGTCTCTGCCGCGTCGAGGTAGCGCTCGTCGCCGAGCGCCGAGAACGCATCGACAAGACCGAGTAGTCCTTCGGCTTGTTGCCAAAATTCCTTCTCGAGCACCATCGCTGGACCGTCGCGCAGACCGTCACGATAGAGGCCACCAAACTCGCGATCGAGCCCGTGCGTCAGCGCATGCTCGACCAGTCTCCGATAAGGCGCCTGATAGCCCTCGAAGGGTACTTGCGCGGCATTGAGCGCGTCTCGTAGAAGCCAAGCCAGCTCGAGGTTGTGCCCGTAGGAGGTTGTTTCGAGTGCCTGAGCCGGCCGCTCGCCTGCCCGCTCCGCATTCCACGTGCGGTCGATCGAGATCGCCGCGACGGGATTCCAAGCGAGGTCGAACTGGTTGAGACCGCAGCCGGAAACCCGATCAATCATGCGCTCCATCAGCAGGTCGACGACGGAGAGCAGCTTCTGGCGATGGCGCTCGGCGCCGGAGACCCGATAAAGCGCGGTCAATGCCTCCATGAGATGCATGTGCGTGTCGAGCCCTTTGCGATCGCCACCCCCAAAACCTACGTCGGCCGGAGCCCAGTCGGCGCGGAAGTTCTCTACGTAGCCCCCGTGGTGCTTGTCCGCGGCGTGCTCTTCCAGGCAGGCCAAAGTCTGCTCGGCTGCGGTGAGCGAGGCCGTGTCGCCGCTGGAGAGGGCATGCTCGGAGAACGCGTAGATCGCGAAGCTCTGCCCGTACACTATCTTAGCGTCGTCGAGAACGCTTCCGTCGCGGCGCACCTTCCAGCGCCAGCCCCCGTGGCTTCGGTCCCAAAAGTGCTCGAGCAGAAATGCTTTGCCAACTTCAGCGAGCTGCAAGAAGTGACTTTGCGTGGGATACGCTCGCGCCAGTCGGGAAAACCACCACAAGAGTCGGCACTGCGTATTGAGATACTTTTCGTCGCACGCTACGGCACGGCCCAGCTCGTCGAAATTCGTGAGGTAGCCGCCACAGCTCGAATCCACGGCGCGCTCAGCCCAAAAAGGCATGATGCCTCGCTCGAGATTCTGCCGCAGGCGGGCGCTCAGCAAATGTGCCTTGTGGGACATGGTCGTGTGCCGGTCGAGTCGAGCACCTTCAGGGGTAAATCGTCAACCAGGCACGCCATGGACCGAGCCCGCGCCGGCGATGCAGCGACATGCTCGACGGTGCGACACTGGGGTGGAGCGAAGAATCAATGCAGGGAAGGAGCCTTCGGCTTTGTGTCGCCGCTCTTGTCGCCATCTTTCTTGTCACCGCCCTTGTCGCCCTTCTTCCCGTCATCGCATTGCGGCTGGGCGCTTTGGCTGGCGAAAGCGGGGACCGCAGCGGCTGCGAATGCCACGACCAACAGGCTTGCTACGAGTTTGCTGTGCTTCATGACGGCAAGCCTTGGACCGAGCGTGGAGCGAGTCAAGCTCTGGGCGAAGGCGTGGCGTTTCAACCCATTGCGTCTGCCACCTCGATATTGGTCTCGCGCTATTTTGTGGCAGTCCTGTTCTGACGGTATGGGACGATGGCACCCCCGAGCTGCGGGCGCTCAACCTGGCGGAGCGGAAGGCCCTTGCGGAGCGTGGCGCGCTCAAGCCGGTGATTGATCGACGCTACCCGCTGGCGCAGATCGTGGAAGCCCATCGCTACGCGGAGCAAGAGCACAAGCAAGGGAACGTCGTCATTTCCAGCATTCCCGCCGAAAGGGACGCGCGTCTCGAGACTATTGCTCCGGAACGCTAGGCAACTTGCCCAGCGTCGGAGCGACCTTCTTGATCATGGCCAAGAAGGCCTGTGGCCTGCTGTGAATCTCGAACACGCCACTGCCGACCAGCATGGCGATGAGCGACATCGCCATTTCGATCAGCTTGGATTGGACGAGGACGTGAGACGTGAGACGACGAACAAAACTGCGCCGTCCGCCTGCGGGCGGCGTACGTCACCCCGGTCCTGCTTGGCAGACGAATCGTTCATGAGCTCTTGCGGCAAGGAACCGCCCCTCGAGTCCCGACAAGGTACCAGCCCTGCGCCGCTCGATGCGGACAAATGCCAAGAGCCCTACCTCCCGCCTTCGCTCAAAGCCGGAAAGGCGTCGCTAACGGCAACCAATCGCGCGTACGATACTGCCGCCACGCGGCGAATTAGCGCAAGCTGCGACGAGCCCGGCGGATCGCAAGGCGAAGACGTCAGCGCGTGGCAGTTCTTTCTGCGCGACATCGACCTCTTCATGGGTGATGCAAGCGGAACGTTCGACGCACCAACGCGTGCGGCAACGCAAGAGATTCGGAGCGCCTTGGTGTTCGGACGCCTCGGATCGGCCGCTGGCCCCCGACTTTGGCGAGAAGCGCCCTAGCCCGCCCTCACAGCAAGCCGCTTAGTTTGCCCGTTTTGGCGTCGATCGAGGCGCGACTGCCACGGCCTTTGGCTCTCACCATTTGTAGCCATCTGATTTGCGGACCGGCGCCGCGCAAACGTCCTGCTCGCTTGCAGAAACGCTTGGGCCCTTCGCCTTGCATCGCTCAAGCTCTTGCAGCGAGCTCGCTGGGAAGACCTCCCGCGTGCGCTCGGCGGCCGCGTTGGTTTCGACGATCCGTGGCATGAACTTGTCACCGTCGAAGGTGGCAGTGACGTAGTAGCCGTGCTTCTTCTGCAGTTGTAGAGCAAAAAGGACGTACCCGGTCTCGTAGTGGCTCGTGTGGCTACGCGCCGCTGTGTCGATGCCGGCCGCCAGCGGATTGATCGCCCAAAGCTGGGAGAGACCACCGCGCACGCGCGTGTAGTCCTCGCGATATTTGACCTCGAGCACGTAGCAACCATCAATTGCCTGGACGAACCGCGGACAATCCCCTTCGCCGCTTACCCGCCAATCGTCGACGCGTTCGTCGGAGCTAATTCGAATCGGCTCGCTCGACCCGCCTGGAAACCGAGCGCCGGGATGGCAGGCCTGGACCACCAACCCGAGGACCAACCGCCGACTGAGCCCTGTCACCCACGCTTTCATCCACTCTTTCCTACTCAGGGTGCCTTCAAACCGCTGGTTGGACCGCTACTCTCAGACGCTGATTCCGCTGGCTGATCGCAGACGACGTCCAAGGTGTATTCGTTGTCGGTCTTTACGAGGAGCTTGGGCGTATCGAGCTTGCTCCGATGCGAAGAGTTCACTCTCTCGAAGCCCTCGGGGCACAGGTCCTTGGCCTTCGATTCGCACCGCTCGAACTTGTTGCCGCAAGTGATCTTGTAGCCGCGTTGCCCAGAGTCAGCGTCGTAGGGTACGTAGTGTACGAGGCAACCCACGCCAAGCGTCACCAGCAAGAGCAAGAACAACCAGCGGATCTTCATCACCAACCCCTCGAGGTGAGCGAAAGTACCAAATCGGGGGGACGTGGTCCATCGCCGTTCGACGATCGCGTGGGAGCGGCAGCCGGGACCTCGTCGTCGCCAATGGTTTCGTTCCCGGCAGCCTAGCTGCGTCACCCCGTTGTAGCCCCAACAGCGGCCCCTGTCCGTGACAGTTCGCTTGGTTCGGGACGACGCGGCTTCGTACCGTGCCGATCGCGCATGAGTAGGCGCCCTTGTGAAAGGCGACCGTCGAATCTGCCCGCCCCGACCGAGTAGGTGAACCCTGACGAGGGGCTGCAACGGAAACCTCCTGCAAGAGCGTCGTCTCGCAGCTGCCGACGCTCTAGTGCGTTGACGGCGCAATCGCTCGCTTGCCCTACGCGGACTTGGCGAGCAGCGCGTCCAACTGCTGGTAGCAGGCCTCCATGCCCTGGTCCATGCCGGAAGCGAGCGCCCCGTCACGGTCCACCATCGAGTCGTACGTCTGCGTGATGGTCATCGCGGTGACGCCGCCCTGCTCAGCGAATTCGTGCTTCTCCAGCAGCGAGCCTACCGTCTGCCCGGAACCCAGCACCATCGTTTCGGTGTGAATGGCCCGCTCGTGCAGGACCACCTCCGTGAACACGCCCCGCAGCGTCATGGCGGGGTCGGCCTCGTCGCTCTTCCAGGCCACCTCGAGCGAGCCACCCACGCGGGGCTCACATTTGCAGAGGGTCATGGTCCAGCCGGGGGGAGGAAGCATCCAACGGCGCATCCTGTCTGGCGTGAACACCGCCTCCCACACGAGCCGAAGGGGCGCGTTGAACGTGCGGGTGAGGACGATCGTCGTACCGGTGGGCGTGCAGATTTGCAGGCTATTGGGGGAGCTGGCGGGGCTGGCATTCCTGGTGTGGTCCTCGTGACTGACAATCGGAACGGGCGAGTACGGGGCGATGAGAAGCTCAGGGGCGGCGAGCGCGCGATTGCTCCTCGGACTTCATTTCGTCGAGCAGCGAGTCCAACGCTTCGAACCGGGCCTCCCAGTTCCGACGGAACGACTCGGTCCAGAGCGTGGCTTCCTTGAGCGGCGCGGCCTCGAGCCGGCAGAAATGTTGCCGCCCGTCGACGCGGCGCCGGACGAGCTTGGCGTGCTCCAGCACGCGCACGTGCTTGGTAGCCGCCGGAAACGTCATCTTGAGGGGCGCGGCGAGCTCGCTGAGGTTGCGTTCCCCACCGGAGAGCTGCCGGATGATCGCCCGCCGGGCCGGGTGGGCCAGAGCGTGAAACACGACATCCAGCCGGGGCGAGCGATCTAAAACCATATGGTTTACTATACCAATTGGTTTTACGATATCCACCTAAAAGACGACGCTCCTCTCCGAAAATTCCCAGGCCGGACGGACACAGGAATCACGTCGGGCGGACGCGGCTCAAGGCGGCGTACAGATGGACGGAAGGGCCGGTGAAAAGACGCTCAGGTCCCTGCAGCCCCAATCGGCCGGGCCGATACTCGTCGGGTGCCGCCGAGGGCAGCATCACGGTCACGCCGGAGTACGAGAATATGAAGCCGGATTGCTCGCATGCCTGTTGGCTCGCGCACGAGACCGTAAACATTTAGTCGTGAGCAGATTTTTCGTCAGACTGCTATGGCCTGTGCGGATGAACAAACGCCAGACCGCCGATGTAGAGCTCGCCTTCCACCACGTGCCCGATGAAGTTCCGGCCAAGCTCGCGATCTTTCCCAGCTTGCGCCAACCCGAGCGGTTCAGCCATCGTAGGTCGGGCGGGAATATGCCGCGTCTCCGGCGATTGTCCAACGCCTCGGCGTGCGGCTCACTTGGGCTCGAAGCCGAAGCCGTCGATCTCGAACTCCGCGCCTGAGGAGGGAACCGTGTAGTCGACCGCGCCAAAGCGCAGCGTCGGCGCCACGGCAAGCCCGTTGTCGCCCAGCGGCAACTGAGCGACAACCTCACCCTCGATCGCCACGCTCGCGCTCGAAGCAACGCCGGCAAGCGTGTAGCTCAGCTCGATCAGGCGCATTTGGTCGAAGAAGGACGCTTCGGGAACGTGGCGCTCCTCGATCACGGAGTCATCCGGCAGGGCCACGAGCTGAACGACCAACGCCTGCTGCGGCATGCTCCTGAGTACGAACCGTATTGCACGCTCCCCGAGGTCCGCCTGCGCGACGACCACTTGCGTGTAGGGGCCAACGTCACTTTGTCGGAAGTCGAAGAGAACATGCCCGCGCGTCGCCGAAGCTGGAGCGCTCCATGAGTACTCTGCGGCAGGCCCAGGCTGCGCCTCGCTACCCCTGGTGGTGAAGCGCAGCACGTGATTCCCGGCGAAGCCATCAACGACAAGCGCGCTGGCTTCGCCGTCCTGACGGTACGACCAGCCCTCTTGGTCCGGCAGTTGGTCCATGCGGAGGCACACCAACATGGCCTCCGTGCAGCCCCGACCGGGCGGCATCGAAGACGCGCCGGCCAATCCCCCACCCGTGCCAGCGTCCGCCATGAACGCCCCGCCCCCGGCCTGCCCGCCGCCCGCTGTCGTCGTGCCGCCCACCGAACTCCCGCCGAGGGCGACGGCGCCGGCCAGCTCGTAGTCCGGAAAGCCACACGAGCAGGTAAACCCCATCCCTGTTAGGAGGCCGACGAGCTGGGACGCGGTCAGATTCACGGAAGCTACAAATGCTACACGAGGGGGACCCTCGAGGCTACCGGGCGCCAGTGACGGCTCGGCAGCACTCAAGGCACCGAGGATTTTGCGGCATTCCGGCCGCGCACGCCCCCCGCGCCGGCGCGAGGCTTGGCCCGGCCATTGCACCCCTTCCCGCGATGCCGGTACCGGTCGCACCTCCGGATGTGCGGAACAAGCAGCCGCTCCCTGTGAATCGGATGGACCGGCTCGTCGCTCTGGCTCAGAACGGCGACGCTAAGTGGGACAGTCAGCGCCACGCGCGCGTTTGGGCGCGCCTCGAAACCGCCACAGCGGAACCGCGCCCCCCCTTGAGGCGACGTGCGTTGGCCATCGCGCCTGCGTTCATCCGCTGGCTTCGTGCGCGCCTCGGGTCGGGCCCGTAGCGAACGAAGCTGAAACCGTGCACCCCGAGTTCGCGTGGGGTCGCTACGGCGCGAGGTGCGCGAAATCGGGCTCGAGGCCGGCCTTCGCCTTAATCTCAAGGGCTTCCGGTGGCCAGTTGCCGCCTGTGACCACGCGATTGTCCTCGAAGATATCGTGCTTATCGGCGCCGCTGTGCTCGAATTTAGGCTGATCGGTGATGTTGTGGCTGATGTTGTTGTGGTGCGCGGCGGCGGACCAATCGTGAAGCCACTCCCAGCCGACATTCTCGATGACGTTCCATTGCCAGGACATGTACGCCGCGCCCTGATCCGGGAAGAGGCCCTCGCCGCGCGGAAGGCCACGCAGGATGTAGTTGTGGTCCACGCTAGAATCGCGCTGGGGACCGAGTGCATACACGGCGCTGCCATCGAAGGTGTGCTGCATGAAGTCCTCGATGCGATTGAAGCGCACCATGTTGCGCCCCGCCGTGCTTTCTGGGTGACTGGACCAGCCCCAACCGAGCGACACCCCGATGTACGGGCCGTAGCGCAGCCAATTGTGCTCGATGACCGTGTCTTGCGTGTAGCCGACGAAGATGATGGCGCAGTCGCGATACTCGACACCGCTGTGGAAGATGGCGTTGTTCTTGATCAGGTTGTTTCGGATGGTCTCTTCAGCTGGAGCAGCGTAGTCATCGATGTGGCCGAGCGTGATCGCGCGACCGGAGATGTCATTGAAGCGATTGCCGACAAGGCTATTGTTGCGGCTAGCGTGGTAGATATCGATTCCACCGGCGCCCAAGTGCTCGAAGGTGTTGCCCTCGAAGCGGAGCGAGTCGACCGCCTCGAACCTGAGATTTGCCGGCATGACAAAGAAGCCTGAGTCGTAGTACTGGCCCAACGTGCGGTGCAGAAAACCAGACTGCCAAGAAGTGTAGCCGACGCTGGTGCTCGGCTCGGCCCACGTGGCGTGGGAAAAGGTGAGGCCGCGGAAGGCAACGTGGTGCAGCGGTTGAGCCACGCTGCCCTGCCCGCTCAGCAGCGTCTCGAGCACGGGTGCGA
>JAYUYU010000845.1:0-3517 GCA_043752365.1 Myxococcales bacterium
TCGAGAGCGCCGCCTTGTGCGGTAGCTGCCATGACGTCACGGTGCCGTCGCCACCTGGCCCCACCGAGCTTCACCTGGAGCGCACGTACCAGCAATGGCAAGCCTCGATTTTCTCGCCGCCGCAGGCAGCCGACGACACCGCTGCGCTTTCTTGCAACGGCTGCCACATGTTGCCGACCACGGGCGTACCCATCGCAGACGGACTTGGCGCCGGCGCACCGCTGCGCTCGCGGCACGCGCACACCTTTGCAGCCGTTGACGTTGCGCTGGGGGGCTTTCCGGACACCGGCGACCCGGAGCTGGACCGAGCCAGCAACCAGGAACAACGCGCCGACTTGCAGCGTCTGCTGGACGCAACCTTGCGCCTTGAAATTTGCGTTTTGAAGCGCTTTACGGGCGAAGCTTCGTTGAAGGTAGCGCTGGACAACGCCACCGCCGGCCACCACTTCCCGACCGGGACAGCGCAAGACCGTCGCGCCTTCGTGGAGGTGCGCGCGTTCGCGGCCGGCGCCGAGGCGCCGTTCTACGAGAGCGGCGTTGTCGCGGAAGGCGAAGCCGTAACGGAGCTCGACGATCCAGATTTGTGGCTGCTGCGTGATCGCTTGTACGACGCTAACGGCGTTGAAGTGCACCAGTTCTGGCAAGCCGCGGAGCTACGCGAGGGCACTTTACCTGTCGCGACCAGCCTGGACCCGTTGTCGCCCGGCTTCGTCGCGGGGCACGCCGTGCGTCAGTTTCCGAGTCGCGGCCAGCTCGCTGACGTTCCCGAGCGCGTGACCGTGCGGGTCCGCCTGGAACCCATCGGGCGCGACATCCTGGCGGACTTGGTGGCGTCAGGTCATCTCAGCGACGCCGATGCTCGGGCCGTGCCGATCCACGACCTATTACCCAATCGTCATTTGGGCAGCGCCAAAGGTGCGCCGCCGGAGCTGGTCACGCTGGGCCAAGTGTCGTTCGAATGGGGCCCGGCCACTCGCGAGCACGGCAACTTCCGCCGCACCATGCAAACGACCACTTTGGGTGTGGAAGAATGCATCGGGATGCCCGGGCGGCCAACGCAGAGGTAGTCGCACCACCCCCAGGCACCGACAGATGGAGGCTACCGGGGCGCCAAAAACGGCGCCGACATTGCGTTTACGGGCGCTCGGTTACGATACCTGCCAAGTGTCCGTAATGCCCTGACATGAGTACGAGCGAGCTCAGACTGGCCGAGCTGATCGGCGCCTTGAGCTACGCGCTCGACATCACCGAAGGCCAGCCCCAGGGTCACTGCGTCCGCTGCTGCTTGATTGGCATGCGGCTAGGTCGCGCGCTCGGCTTGCCAGAACCGGCCCTGGCCGAGCTTTACTACACGCTGCTGCTCAAGGATTTGGGCTGCAGCAGCAACGCGGCGCGTATCTGCCAGCTTTACATCACCGATGACTTGGCCTTCAAGCGCGACGTCAAGCAGCTGGACGAGGCAAATTTCTTCGAGACCGCGCAGTTTGCCCTCGACCACACCGCACTCGGCTCGGGCTTGCTGCAACGATTCAAGGTGCTTTTGTCGTCGCTGCGCAGCAAAGAGACGGTCGCGCAGGAGCTGATTGTCACGCGCTGTCAACGCGGCGCCTCGATCGCCCGGCGCCTGCGCTTCGACGAACGCGTCGCCGTCGGTATCCACAGCTTGGACGAACATTGGAACGGACTCGGGCGACCCGAGCGGCGGGCGGGCGCCGATATTCCGATTTATTCCCGCATCGCGCTACTGGCTCAAGTCGTGGACGTGTTTCACACGCAGGGCGGCGCCGAAGCCGCGCTAGCGGAAGCCCGACAGCGCCGCGGAAGCTGGTTCGATCCCGAGCTGGTGGACCTGCTGCTTGCGCTCGGACCCGAGAACGAGTTGTGGCAACGGCTTTCCTCCGCCGACTTGGCCGAGCACGTCTTCGCCGAAGAGCCAGCACAGTTTTCGCTCACGGTCGACGACGTCTACCTTGATGAAATCGCCGCGGCATTCGGTGAAATCGTGGATTCGAAGAGCCCCTACACGGCCGGCCACAGCACCCGCGTCGCGCTGTATACCGACTTGATCGCAGCCGAGTTGGGCGTCTCGACCGAGCGTCGACGCTGGCTGCACCGCGGCGCGCTGTTGCACGACGTGGGCAAGCTGGGTGTCAGCAACGCCATCCTGGACAAGCCCGGCAAGCTAGACGCCGACGAGTGGGCCGCGGTGCAGAAGCACGCCCGCTTCACGGAGGAGATTCTCAGCCGTATTCCGCAGTTTCGCGAGCTGGCCGTGGTGTCGGCCGCACACCACGAGCGGCTGGATGGCAAGGGCTACCCCCGTGGCTTACTGGCAGGCGAGATCGCGCTCGAGACGCGCATCATCACGACCGCCGACATCTTCGACGCCATCACGGCCGAGCGCCCGTATCGAGGAGCCGTGCCCCTGCCGCGCACACTGCAAATCATGGCTGAAACAGTGGGCACCGCGCTCGACCCGGCTTGCTTCGCTGCGCTGGAACGCGTGGTAGCCAGACTGGATCCGCCTGGGCTCGGCCAGCCACCGCGCGCCGCTTGAAGCGAGAGCACGTGGCCGAGACGGCAGCAGCTCGCTCGGATTAGCCCCGCGGCCCCCGACTTGCCAGCGACTGGCGCGTCGCCGGCGCCGAGCGTCTCGGGATAATCGGTATCGCGTTTCGGACAGATTGCTCAGTCGTTGCAAAGCAAGCGAGCGTCCGCCCAGTCGCCGTGGTCGAGATCGAAGTTTTCGACCTCGCCGACGAACAGTCGCACTTCGGTACGACCGGTGACGTCGACTTCGATGTGACGGGGCGGCGTAGTGCCGGACATGACGCCGCTGTCGAACAGCTTGGTGCCGTCGGCCCAAACTTGAAAAACGGCGCTGCCGGCGTCGCCCGTCGAGTCATCGATGCCGATATCGGCGCTGAACACCTGGCAGGCTTTGCCCAAGCGGTAGCGCACTAGCGACGGCGAATTCGTGCCCAAACCCTTGGCGTATTGCCTGCCACCGAGCGTAAGCGGTTGGCCGTCCCCAGCAGCAACGTCACCCAGCTCTTGGTCGCGCTCCACCGGGCCCCAGCCGTTGGCGGCGTAGCTCCACGGCAGATCACTCAGGTACACGTCACCGCGCGGCAGAGGCGGCTCACGGCCGGTAATGCGCAGCACGCGCACGTCGTGCGGGGGCACGCTGAGCGTGAACACGTCGCTCGCCTCCTCGAGGTCTTGCCCCGTCCACAGCTCACGCACGCTGGCTACACCTGGCGCGAGACCGAGCGCCTGCCAAGTGACGCTGGCCTCTGCGGCTTGCTCGCCGCGATTGAACAGTACGACTCCGCGCGCGCCGCAGCTGCTGAGCGGCTTGGCGTAGACGCCCAGGTCGCCCTGTTGCTCGAGCAAGACGCCTTGCAGCCCGAGAGCGTCTTGATTGAGCGCGATGACCTCGGCGTTGGTGAGCAGGGCGGCGGTGGCGTCCGACATGACGCTCAGGTCATTTCCAGCAATCAACGGCGACGCCATG
>JAYUYU010000846.1:0-8853 GCA_043752365.1 Myxococcales bacterium
AAGATCAAGACGCTAGAGTACGGGGACCGCGGCGTGCTGGCCGGCTTGCCCCAAGCTTTCCCGGCGCTCGCGCGCGCGCAGCGCATGAGCGACAAGGTCAGCCGTGTCGGCTTCGATTGGCCCGACGCGCGCGGCTCGCGCGACAAGTTGAGCGAAGAGTTGGGCGAGCTGGACGAAGCTGTCGCCGGTGGCATCCCCGAGCGCATCGAGAGCGAGCTAGGGGACGTGCTGTTCGCGCTGGTGAATTTTGCGCGCCATCAGAACGTGAACGCCGAGCAGGCGCTGCGCAAAACTGCCGATCGCTTCGCCGGCCGCTTTGCGCACGTCGAGTCGCGCGTGAAGGAACTGCACGGCGGTTTTCCCCGCGACAAACAGGGCAAGCCGACGCGCGGTCTGCCGTTGGAAACGTTGGACAGTTATTGGAACGAAGCCAAGGAGCGCGAAAAGTGACGACCGTCGACGCGGTGGGGCGGCTGCCCGAAGAATGGCGCGAAACAATGCTCGCGCTGGGCGAAAAGCCGTTTCGCGCCGAGCAGGTTTTTCGATGGATCCACGAGCGCGGCGTGCTCGATCCAGAGCAAATGACCGATTTGTCCAAGGGACTGCGCGAGCGGCTGAAGGCCGACGGCTTTGCCCCGCCAGCCAAGGTCGCGGAGGTTCACGCGGCGGCCGATGGTACGCGCAAGCTGGTGCTCGAGCTGGCGCAGGGCGCGCGCGTGGAGTGCGTCATCATCCCGATGACCGACTTGGCAGACGCTGACGCCGACGCCTCGGCCGCGCCGGAAGACGACGAAGACGACGCGGATACGGCGGCGCCCGAGAAGTCGCGCGTCACCTTGTGCGTCTCAACCCAATACGGCTGCGCCATGGGGTGCGTGTTCTGCGCCAGTGGCCAAGCCGGCCTGCAGCGCGGGCTGACGGCCTCGGAAATCGTAAGTCAGGTGCTAATTTCGAAGACGTACCTGACGCCCACCGAAGAGCTGAAGAACTTGGTCTTCATGGGCATGGGCGAGCCGCTGCACCACTACGACGAGACTGCGCGCGCCATCCGGCTGCTCACGCATCCGGCCGGGCGCGGCATGAGCCCCCGTCGCATCACGGTCAGCACTGTCGGGCTGGTGCCAGGCATTGCACGTCTGGGCGCCGATTTCGGCGGAAAGGTCGGCTTGGCAGTGTCGCTGCACGCGCCCAACGACGAGATCCGCGATCGCATCATGCCCATGAATCGGAAATTCCCGATCGTGGAGCTGATGCGCGCCCTGCGCGAGTACCCGCTGCCGATGCGGCGCCGCATCACCATCGAGTACACGTTGATGAATGGCGTGAACGACGGCGAAGCCGAGGCGCGCGAGCTGGTGCAGCTGCTGCGCGGTCTGCGCGTAAAGGTGAACCTGATCCCCATGAATCCAATTAGCGCGTCCGAGCTGAAGGCACCGAGCGGCAATCGGGTGGCTGCCTTCCAGCGCGTGCTGTCTGAAAACGGCCTGTCCTGTTTCGTCCGCACGCGCCGCGGCGACGAAGTTTCCGCCGCCTGCGGCCAACTCGCCATAGCCGACGACCTAGTCCGCAAAAAGCGCGAACGCGACGCCGCCCGGGACAAGACATAGCCCGCGAGCACGAGTCCCCGTTCTCCCCGTCTCCCTGCCTAACTCTCGGAGTTTCCCATGTTCAAGCGCGTTTTGGTGGCCAACCGCGGTGAGATTGCGTGTCGCATCTTTCGGACGCTGGAGCGGCTGGGTGTCGAAAGTGTAGCGGTGTTTTCGGACGCCGACGTGGCCGCGCCACACGTGGCTGCGGCCGATCAAGCCTTTCGGCTCGGGGCAGCGCCGCTTTCGCAGAGCTACTTGAACGCCGACCTCGTGTTGCAGGCGGCGCTGGAGAGCGGCGCGGACGCGATTCACCCGGGCTACGGCTTGCTGAGCGAGAACGCAGGTTTCGCGGAACGCGTGCGGGCCGCCGGTATCACCTTCATCGGTCCACCCGTGGCAGCGCTTTCGGCGCTCGGTGACAAGTTGCGCGCGCGGGCCGTGGCGCGCTCGGTCGGCGCGTCGCCTCCGCCGGGCAGCGACGGCCCCGTTCTTCCCAGCGACGTCGCGCAGCTCACAGCAGAAGCCGAGCGCATTGGCTACCCGATCCTAATCAAGGCTGCCGGTGGCGGCGGCGGCATTGGCATGCAAATCGTACGCGAAGCTGGCGAGCTGGCGCGTGCCGCACAGAGCTGCGCCGACCGAGGCCGAGCGGCTTTCGCCGACGAGCGCATTTACCTCGAGCGTTACCTGGAACGGCCGCGTCACATCGAAGTGCAGGTGTTGTGCGACGATTATGGGCAGGCTGTGGCGCTCGGCGAACGCGAGTGCAGCGTGCAGCGCAGGCATCAAAAAATCATCGAAGAATCGCCGTCACCGGCCGCATTCTTCGGCGGAGAAGCCGGAGCCACGCGGCGGCGCGCTCTGCACGCAGCGGCGCTCGACGTCGTGAGGGCGGTAGACTATCGCGGCGCGGGTACGGTCGAGTTCGTGGCCAACGCTGCCGGCGAGCTGTTTTTTCTCGAAGTGAACGCGCGTTTACAAGTCGAGCACCCCGTGACCGAAGCCGTTACGGGGCTCGATTTGGTCGAGCAACAGTTGTTGGTCGCGAGCGGTGAACGCCTGACGCCGGCCGTGCTGGCTGCGGCTTCGTGCGGTCACGCCATCGAGGCGCGCCTGTACGCCGAGGATCCAGGTCGCGGTTTTCTGCCCCAACCAGGCCGCATCGAAGCATTGAGCTGGCCGAGCGGTGAGGGGATTCGCGTTGATTCGGGCGTCGCGCAGGGACTCGAGGTCACCTCGCATTACGATCCAATGCTAGCCAAAATCATCGCCTATGGCCGTGACCGTAGCGAAGCCATCGCGCGCCTCGACGCCGCGCTCGAGCACACGCACTTACGCTTGGTCGGTCCCAAAGCCGATCGCGTCACCAACCTGCAGTTTTTGAGGCAGGTACTGGCAACGTCGGAGTTCGTGGCGGGCGACTACGACACCGGCCTGGCTGAAAAGCTGAGCAAGCGCGCATGAAGCACGAGCCGGGGCAGCTGGTAGCTCGGGCGCGCGCCTGGATCGACGGAGATCCAGACCCGCGCACGCGTGCCGAGCTCGAGGCTCTGGTGGCGGCGGGCGACCTCGAGGCGCTGGCGAGCCGGCTGCAACCGTTGAGCTTCGGTACGGCGGGCTTGCGCGGCGCGGTGGGGGCGGGCAGCGGACGCATGAACGCAGCGGTCGTGACTCACGCGGCCCACGGCATTGCGTGCTACTTGGCCGAACGAGCCACGCCCCGCGAGTTGCCGATCGTGATCGGGTTCGACGCGCGACCCACTAGTCGCGGCTTCGCCGAGATCTCGGCGGGCGTATTGCTGGCGGCGGGGCTGCGCGTCGTCGCTTTCTCCAGCCCAGTTGCGACGCCGCTGTGCGCGTTCTTGGGTCGCGAGCTGGGCGCTCCCGTCACCATCGTCGTCACCGCCAGCCACAATCCTCGGGCCGACAACGGTTACAAGGTCTACGGCCCGGACGCCGTGCAGATTGTCGCGCCGGTCGACACGCAAATTTCTGGACACATCGCCGCAGCGCCCCCCGCCCGGTTGGTACCGCGCGTGCCCGTGAGCTTCAGCAGCGCACTGCCTGCTGGGCTGGAGCTGCTCGACCCGAGCAGCCTGGATGCCTATTTTGCGGCCGTTTCAGCCGCCGTTCCGGCCCAAACCGCTCAGCGTGACCTGCAGATCGTCTACAGCGCACTGCATGGTGTCGGTTCTGCGCCCATGCTGCGAACCCTGGTCGAGGCTGGCTTCACGCGTGTCGACGTGGTGGCGGCTCAAGCCGAGCCGGACGGCACCTTTCCGACCACACCTTTCCCGAACCCCGAGGAGCCGGGCACGCTCGACCTCGCTCTTTCCGAGGGCGAGCGCCGCTCCGCAGACCTCGTGCTGGTCAACGATCCAGACGCGGACCGCCTGGCGGCGGCGGCGCGCCTGAACGGCGTGCTCAGCGTGCTGGACGGCAATCAGGTCGGGGCCCTGTTGGCTGACTATGCGCTGTCTCAGGCGGCCCCGGTGCCAACACCGCTGGTGTTGAGCAGCGTGGTCTCTTCGCCGCTGGTGGGTCTAATGGCTCGGGCGCGTGGGGCGCATGGGGAACGCACGCATACCGGCTTCAAATGGTTGTGGAGCGCCGCTCTGGAGCTCACGCGGCAGGGTGTCGGGCGCTTCTGTTTTGCCTACGAAGAAGCCCTCGGTTACTCGGTTTTTCCGGCGGTTCGCGACAAAGATGGCATCGCAGCTGGCCGCGCGCTGGCGGAGCTTGCCGCTAACCTGGCCACGCGTGGGGCCACGTTGTTCGACCGGCTGCACGAGCTTTACGTTCAGCATGGCCTGTGGGCGAGCGCTGCTCGCAACATCGCGCTTGCTCCGGCCGGCGCGCCCCTTGCGGCGCGTTTGGATGGGCTAGTCGCAGCGCCGGCGCTACGATTGGGAGGACGCAAGGTGGTGCGCGTCGTCGACTACCGCGTCGGTGCTGCACAGCGCCCGGTGTGGCTAGGGTCGGCCCAGCTGGTCGAGCTCGAACTCGACGACGAGAGTCGCTTGTTCGTGCGCCCTAGCGGCACCGAGCCGAAGCTGAAGCTGTACGGACACGTGAAGCGCAGAATAACTCCACAGGGTGATTTGGCGAGCGGTCTGCTCGAAGTGCGGCAACTTGCCGCGTCACTCGTGTTGGAGCTTGCGACGCTGATGCAGCGCTGAACCAAAATTCCGTCGTGCATCGCCGGGCGTGACCCGCTGGGCCGGGTACTCGGCCTGTCGGCTGTTGGAGCCGTGTATTCGAGAAGGAAGCGCGGTAGGGTTGGCGAAACGAGCCCAAACAGGGAGAAAACATGAAGCATGCGTTGTCGACTCTGGTTGTTTCGTCCGGACTTTTGACGCCCGCATTCGCTGCCGCACAAGAGCTTGGCGCGAAAGGTGATGCCGTTTTTTCGGTGGACCGCCTGATGGGCATCACCGGAACTCATGTCGCGGGTGAGCTCGGTCCGCGGGAATACACTGACGATTTCACGTCGCTGAGCCTCGGCTGGCGCGCGTCTCCCGATCGGTCTCCGTTCGACGTGGCGCGCTTTGCTTTCGACTACCTGGTCATCGATCACCTGAGCATCGGTGGCTCGCTCGGCTACGCTTCGGTCGACGCCGATCAACAGGATTACTCGACGTTCCTGCTCGCGCCGCGTGTTGGCTACGCGTACGCCTTCGGCAAAGTGGTGGGCATCTGGCCCCGCGCTGGCTTCACCTACCATACGACCAACATCGACAATGGCTTAGACGAGAAGGGCTTCGCCCTATCGCTCGAGTGTCCGTTCACGTTCTCGCCGGCGTCGCATTTCGCGTTCCACGTCGGCCCCACCTTCGACGTCGATATGTTCGGTTCGCGAGATCCGTCGCCCATCGACAAGGGTGACCGAACGTACCGAACGTTCGGCGTCAACGGCGGCCTTTTGGGCTGGTTTTAGTGGCTAACTGAGTGGTGTTGGGGTGGGCACCGGTTGTCGGCGTAGGCTGCTAAGGTGCAAGCGGCTCCGATGTCGCTCTTCTCCCTCTCTGGCGGGCTGGTGTATCACGCGCGAGCGCTGCGTTATCGCACTGGCTTGTGGGCGTCGTTTCGGAGCGAGCTGTCGCTTTGGCTCGAGCGCTGCTTGCCGCCGGCCGCGGAGCTGATCTTGGTTGGGCCGAGCGGGGCTCATTGCCTGCCGCTCGAACAGCTGCGGCGCTTCGGGCGCTTGGTCGCGCTCGAACCCGATCCGTTGGCCCGACGGATTCTGAAGCTGCGCCTGCCGCGAGCCACCTTGGAGCTCGAACACCGCGATCTGTTGCTCCAGCCGCTGCTTGACGGTGGCACGGGTCTCGACTCGCTACTCGAGCGTCGGCCGATGGCCTCAGTGTTGTTTTGCAACCTACTGGGTCAAGTGCAACTGGAGCTGCCAGACCAGCAGCAGCAGCGCTTCCAAGCCGAGTTCAGGCGGCGCGTGTTGCCGCAGCTCGCCGGCCGTGCCTGGGCGAGCTTTCACGACCGCTGGTCCCTTGACCGCAACGAGCGCGAGGCCCTGCCACCGCCGCTAGCGTTCGAGCGGCTGCCCAGTGACGACGAGCTGGGCGTGGCCTGCTTTGGTCAATCCGGGCCGGTCGTGACCGCCTTCGATCACGACGTGAAGGCGTTGTTCCCGGAGGCTTGGCCTCGTCGCTACTTCGGCTGGCAGCTCACACCGCAGGCCTTGCACGTCGTCGAAGGCGTTAGCGGAACCCCGCCTCAACTGGGTTCGGTGTCGTAAGGCACGACTTCGCTCGTGGCGAGCCGGGGCACTGCGGCTTTCACGGCGTCACCAATCTGGCCGGCGGTGCCGACGACGGTAACGAGCAGATCATCCTCCGAAAGCCGTTCGACGATCGAGCTGTTCGCGGCCTCGAGCGTGACGGCTTTCACGCGTTCGGTGTACTCCTCGTAGTAGCCCGCAGGCAGACCGTACAGAGCGCTGTCGAGCAACAGGCCCACGCGCTTGGAGGCGGTGTCGAGCGAGAAGGCGTGCGACCGGACCAGGTACTTCTTGGCCCAAGCTAGCTCTTTTTTGGTGATGCCCTTGCTGCGCAAAGCGTGCAGCATGTCCAGCTGAAGGGCGATACATGGCCCGGCGTCTTCGGCCTTGGGGAAGGTCCACATGCTGAACGCCTGACGGCGTCGATCGATGGGCAGACTAGAGTAAGCGCCGTACGACCAACCACGCTTGGCCCGCACCTCTTGGGTGAGGCGGGCCGTGAAGGTGCCGCCGAAAACCGTGTTGGCGACGTGCAGCGCCAAATGGTCGGCATCGGTTGGATGCGTACCGAGCCCGCCGATCAAGATTTGGGTTTGGGTCCGGTCGGGCTTGTCCACGAACGTCAGCCGACGACCGGGACTCACCGTCGGATCGTCGATGCTGTCATCAGGGGGCGGACCTGCCGTGAGCTGCCCGCGGATCTGTTCGGCCAGCAGCTCGGCCCGGCTGCGGTCGATGTCGCCCGAGAAGGCGAAAATTAGGTTTTCGGGTCGCACGATGCGGCCATACAGCGCCTTGAGATCGTCGCCCTGAATGCGCGCGATACTGCTCGCGGTGCCGGTCACCGAGCGTGCATAGGGGTGCTGTCCGAACAAACGGTGGCGAAACCAGCGCCGCCCGATGCCTCGGTCGTCGTCGAGCGTTTCGGTGAGCTCGGCCAACGTCTCGCGTCGCAGCCGCTCCAGCTCGGCGTCGGCGAAGCCGGGCCGAGCCAGCACATCGGCCGTGATGCGCAGCAGCGCGTCGAGCGAGCGCGTGATCACGGTACCTTGAAAGACCAGCGTGCTGGGAGAAACGTCGGCCCCGAAGGCGCCGCCCAGCGCGTCAATTTCGGTATCGATGGCTTGAGCTTCGCGGCCCCCGGCCGTGCGACGCATCCAGCGCGTCAACATACGCGTGGCTCCGCTCATGCCCTCTGGATCCAGGATAGAGCCGGTCTTCAGCGCGATGCTGAACGATACCAACGGCAACGCGCGGCTGGTTTCAACCAGCACGTCGGCTACGGGTCGCCCCGCCTGCGTAGCAGCGCTCATTCTGCTGCCTCCGCCCCGGCCTTAGCCAAATCAGGGCGCACGAAAATCACGCTGCGCTGGTTCGCATCGAGGTAGCGGCGCGCGGCTCGCAGTAAATCGCTTTGCGTGAGGCGGCGCGTGGCGTCGAGGCGTTCGAACGCCGCCGCCGGCCGTCCCAGCACGGCTTCGTAGAAGCCGATGGTCGAAGCTTTGCCGTCTGCGGTATCGAGGCCACCGAGTAAGCCGAGCTCGAAGCGCGCCGAGGCGCGGGCCATTTCTTCGGCAGTCACGGGCGCGTCGATCACCTTTCGCACTTCCTCGTCGAGCACGCTGAGCAGCTCCTCGGCCGTGTGACCCTCACGGGCGGCCGCGTACACCTCGAACAGACCGGGATCGTGGAACGGGCCGACCGAGCCGCGCACTTCGCTCGCCAGCTCGAGCTCGCGCACTAGCCGCTGATGTAAGCGGCTGGCGCGGCCGCCGAACATCACCTCGGACAGCAGCGAAATGGCTGGATGGTCGAAGTCACCGAGCGCGGGCGCGTGGTAGCCCACCACCAGCTTCTCGGTGCTGGTGGCCTTCTTGACCTCGAGCCGGCGTTCGCTGGTCTGGGGCGGCTCGGGCTGCGCGTTTTCGAGTGGCAAGTTGGAGCTAGGCATCGCCCCGTAACGCTCGGACAACATGCCCAGGACGCTCGCGGGCTTGAAATCTCCCGAAATGACCAGCGTGGCGTTGTTGGGCGCGTAATACGCCCGGTAGAACGCTTCGCAATCTTCTGTGGTGAAGCCTTCGATGTCCTTCATCCAGCCGATGGTCGGCCACTTGTAGGCGTGTTTAGTGAAGGCAGTCGCCCATAGTAGCTCGTTGACGGCGCCCTCCACGTCGTCGTCGACGCGGTAGCGCCGCTCGTTGGCGACCACTTCTTTTTCGCTCGTGACCTGCGGCTCGCGCAACACCAGCTTGCTCATGCGCTCGGACTCGAGCGTGAGCACCAGGCCCAGCTGTTCCTTGGGGATGGCGATGTTGTATTGCGTCCAATCGAGCCAGGTGGAGGCGTTGCTTTCGGCGCCGGCTTCCTCAAGCGTGCGATCGAACTCGCCCGGACCGCGGCCCTCGATCTCGTTGAACATCAAGTGTTCGAACAAGTGAGCGAGACCCGTCTTGCCTTCGACCTCGTGGCGCGAACCGACGCGGAACCAGGTGTGCACCGACACGACCGGAGCGCTCTTGTCCTCAC
>JAYUYU010000847.1:0-3513 GCA_043752365.1 Myxococcales bacterium
TTTGCGGTAGACCTCCTGGGTCCATGACCGTTGCCGTCGTCGCCGAGAAGCCTTCCGTGGGGCGAGACTTGGCGAGCGCGCTCGGAGCCACCCGGCGCGGTGACGGCACCTTGTCCGGTAACGGGTACGTGGTGACTTGGGCGATCGGGCATTTGGTTGGGTTGGCGGAGCCGGAGGGCATTCGGGCGGAGTGGAAACGTTGGCGGCGCGAGGATTTGCCGATGCTGCCGGAGCGTTGGCCGTTGACGGTGTTCGATGCGACGCGCGACCAATTCGAAGTAGTGCGGCGCGTGCTGAACGCGCCCGACGTCGAGTCGGTAATTTGCGCCACGGACGCCGGGCGTGAAGGTGAGTTGATTTTCCGCTTGATCTACGAGGCAGCCGGCTGCCGCCGCCCGGTCTCGCGGCTTTGGATTTCGTCGCTAACCGAGAGCGCAATCCGCGAAGGCCTGCGGAAGTTGCGACCGGCGCGCGACTACGACAACCTGGCGCACGCGGCGCTGGGTCGCAGCCGCGCGGACTGGCTCGTGGGCATGAATTTGTCGCGCGCGTACGGCTTGGCGTTCGACGCGCCACTGTCCGTTGGCCGCGTGCAGACTCCGACTTTGGCAATGTTGGTCGAGCGCGAGTTGCAAATTCGCGACTTCGTACCGGAGGACTATTTACAAATTCTGGCGACGTTTTCGGCCCAAAGCGGGCAAGCATACGCTGGGACCTGGTTCGACCCGGACGCAAAGCTTCACCCGCAGCGGCTGCCGCCTTCCGGCGAAGCGGCCCAAGCCATCGTCGAGCGCGTCCTGGTGGGCCAAGCGCAGATTGCCAGCGCAAGCTCGCAGACCAAGCGGCTAGCGGCGCCCCTGTTGTACGACTTGACCGAGCTGCAGCGCCACGCCAACCGGCTCTACGGCTTTTCAGCGCAGCGCACGCTCGACGTGGCTCAAGCCCTGTACGAAAAGCACAAGCTCATCAGCTACCCACGCACCGACAGCCGTCACCTGTCGAACGACGTTGCGCGCAGCCTGTCGGAGATCGTTCAAGCCGTGTCGGCCCCCTACCGCGAGCTTTTGGCGGAGGGCAGCGGCGAGCGCGCACTTTCGCGGCGTTTCGTCGACGACGGCAAGGTAACGGATCACCACGCCATCATTCCGACCAACGTCTCTGCCGAGGGGCGAGCGTTGAACGGCGACGAGCGTAAACTTTACGATTTGGTGTGCCGCAGGCTGCTACAGGCTTGGCACGACGACTTCGTTTGGGCCGCCACCGTGGTGCTCACGGAGGTCTTCCCCAAGGCGGGGCCGCGCGAGCCGCTAGACAGCTTTCGAAGCCACGGCACCGCCATCGAGCAGCAGGGCTGGAAGGTGCTGGACGTCGGCGAGCTGAAGGCACCGCGTGAAAAGCGCCGCGGCGCCGAGGATACGGAAGCCGAGGACGGCGTGCTGCCGGCTGGCTTGCAGCGCGGGCAAAATGCGCGCGTCCTCGACGCCAAGGCGGAAAAGAAGACCACGCGCCCTCCGCCGCCTTTCAACGACGCCAGCCTACTGACGTCGATGGAGACGGCGGGCAAAACGCTGGATGAGAAGGAGCTGTCGGACGCGATGAAGGACAGCGGGCTCGGCACACCGGCCACTCGCGCCAGCATCATCGAGACCTTGCTCAGTCGCGGCTACGCGGCGCGTGACGGCAAGGCCCTGCGCGCTACTGAACGCGGCGTAGGCTTAATCGCAGTCGTAGATTCGGAGGTAAAGAGCGCCGCAATGACTGGTGCCTGGGAGGCCCGGCTGCGAGGCATTGCGCGTGGGCAGGGGGAGCTAAGCGAGTTTCTGAAACAGATTGAGGCCTACGTGACCGCAGTGGTGAGCCGCGTACCACCGCTGCTGCCGCCGCTGCCTGGCGACACGAGCCTCAAGCCATCGGCAGCGCGCCCGTCGAGGTCCACGTCCACGTCGGCAGCACGCACGTCGACGTCCACGACGGCAGCGCGCCCGTCGACGTCGACCCGCACGTCCGCGGCGTCCCCCGCGTCGGCGTCGGCCCGCACCCCGACGGAGTCGCCCCGCGGCGCTGTTGCGGCGCCGCTTCGCGCCGTGCCCGCGGCAGCTCCCACCGCTACGCCCGTCCCCGCCCCGGCGCGCCCGCGAAGCTCGACTGCCGGCAGCCCGCTCGAGTCGCTTCTCCAAGAACGCTTTGGTTTTCCGGCCTTTCGCGCTCACCAGCAAGCAGTGTGTGAAGCTGCGACGGCGGGTGTTGACGTGCTGCTGGTCATGCCGACCGGCGCAGGCAAGTCGCTGTGTTACCAGCTCCCTGGCTTGGCTCGCGGCGGCACGACGTTGGTGATAAGCCCGCTGATCGCCCTGATGGACGATCAGGTCGCACGCTTGCAGTCTTTGGGACTGCGCGCTGAACGCATCCACTCGGGGCGGCCGCGGCCGGAGTCGCGCCAGGTCTGCGTGGACTACGTGGCAGGCGCGCTGGACTACCTGTTCATCGCACCCGAGCGTCTGGGTGTGAGTGGCTTTCCCGAGCTTTTGGCGCGCCGCCAGCTGGGATTGATTGCCGTCGACGAGGCTCACTGCATTTCGCAATGGGGTCACGACTTTCGCCCGGACTATCGCCTACTGGGCCAGCGCTTGCCCCAGCTGCGCCCCGCACCCGTCGTAGCCTTGACCGCCACCGCCACGCCGCTGGTGCAGCGCGACATCGTGGCGCAGCTAGGCTTGGGGCAAAGCGCGCGCTTGTTCATCCACGGTTTTCGCCGCCATAACTTGGCCCTCGAGACGCTGGAGGTCGCACCCAAGGAGCGACCGGCCTACGCGCTGACCTGGCTGGCCGGCCCCGGACGCCTACCCGCGATTGTCTACGCGCCCACGCGCAAAGCGGCCGAAGCGACCGCTAGCCTACTGGCGAAGCGCTTTCGTGCCGAGGCGTACCACGCGGGGTTGGGGGCCGAAGTGCGCGAGCGCGTGCAGACCGATTTTCTCGGCGGCCGCCTGGATGTGGTGGTGGCCACAGTGGCATTCGGCATGGGCGTGGACAAGGCCGACATTCGCACGGTGCTGCACCTGGCCCTGCCGGGCAGCGTCGAGTCCTACTACCAAGAGATTGGCCGAGCGGGCCGCGATGGCAAGCCGTCACGCGCGGTCTTGATGCACCACTTTTCCGATCGCAAGACGCACGAGTTTTTCATGGACCGCGACTACCCCGACGTCGCGGTGCTGGAGCAATTGTACGCGGCGCTCAAACCCAAGCCCGTGGCCGTGCAGACCTTGCGCAAGAAGAGCCGCGTGGCCAAGGCCGACTTCGACAAAGCCCTCGAAAAGCTGTGGGTTCACGGCGGAGTTGGCGGTGTCATCGAAGACGAGCTGGTGCGCGGCCATGACGCCTGGCAAGCCCCGTACGCGGCTCAGCGCGCGCTCCGCATCGAACAACTGGCGCTGATGACTCGATTCGCCGAGGGGCGGATCTGTCGCATGCTGGCGCTCGTCCGTCATTTCGGCGATCAAGAAGACTCCGGCG
>JAYUYU010000848.1:0-20179 GCA_043752365.1 Myxococcales bacterium
CCAATGACGGCGGATGTGCCGTCGACCACGATCAACTTACGGTGATTTCTGGCCAGTTTTTCGGGGCCGTTGAGGGGGCGAAAGACCCGCACCTCGCACCCGGCCTGCGCGAGCAAGGGCTGTACGGTCTTATCGAAATCGGGGCTACCCAAGTCGTCCACCACGATGCGGCAACGCACGCCTGCCTTCGCGCGCTCGACTAAACTCCGGACTACTCGATCGGACGCTGCGCCCTTTTCCCAAATGTACATCAGCACGTGGATCGAGCTCTGCGCACCTTTGATCTGTTCAACGAGGGCGTCGAACACCGTGCCGTTTTGCAGCAGCTTCAAGCCATGACCGGGCAGCAGTCGCGCGCCCAAGCTCTGATAGAGGGCCAGGCTAAAGTCGGTCTGGGCAGCCGGCATTGAGCTCAGCTGGAAGGCGCGCTCGGGCCGGACAAAGACCCAGTGACGCACACCCAGCCCAACGCTGGCTGCAACTACGAGCGCCACCGCGCTCGCCTTCCACGACCGTTTGAACAAGCTTGGTTTCGAAAGCTGCATCTGACGGCGGGCATGATGCACGCGACAGTCGAGTGTCTCAACGCAAACACACGGTCGACCGCGGGTCAAAATACCTCACCGGCGAGGTCATTCGCACAGATTTGCGGGGGGGAGCAAACGGCGCCCTAGGCCTCGGGGCCAGGGCAGTCGGGGAAGGCCGTGGCTGCTAGGCGGGCGGTACGCAAATAGACGGCAGCTTGGGGTCGAAGATCTTGAGATCGATGCACGACCACGACTCGGGGCACACGCTGGGGTCTTCCACGCACCCAGTCCGCGTGCACATGCCGACGGCGCTGCCAGGTTGGACCGCGCAGTAGTTGACGTCGCAGCGACAATCCTCGTTGCTCGTGCATACGTCCGAGAAGGCGGAGGGGGCGTCACAGACGCCTGCGTCGCCAGCCTGCCCAGCACCGCCAGCGTCCTCTGCGCCCCCGCTATCGGCGGACATGCCACCGCCTATCGACCCGCCAGCTCCAGCAACCGGGGCGGCTACGCAGAAACTGAACGCATCAGTAACCTGATTCGGGTCGCAGGGCTCGACCGTTGTCGAAAGACCGAGGAAGGCAGCGGGCGCTCGCTCTGCCTCCGCAACCCGAGCGCCCTGTCTCCCTTTTCAGGCAGTGCTGGGCGCGGAGGGCTGCGCTTCGTCCAACGCTCGCGCTAACGCCGCGCGCGTTTCGTCGCCGATAATGCCGTCGATCTTGATCGTCGCGCGAGCTTGAAAGCCGCGGACGGCTTGTTGCGTGTTGGGGCCGTCCCGCCCATCGACCTGCCCGGGCTCGAACCCCAGGTCCTTCAATGCTTGTTGAGCGCCCGCCAGCGTTTCGAGATTGAGGTAGCCGAACTTTTCGGAGTTGTGTTCGAACTTGGCCATGTTGCCTCAGCGCGCGGGCTTGTCCGTAACGGTAGTTTCCCAAGAATCGACGGACGATTTGACCGCCGTGAGGTCACGCTCGACGGCGTCTTTCGCCGAGTCCCAAGCCGCACCGGTTTCGGTTTCGAGCTTCGCGAAATTGGCCTTCAACGTGGCGCGGCGTGTGTCGACTTCGGTTTGCGCGGCCGCTGCGTTCTTCTTGACTGCACCCTTCACCGTCGTCGCTCGCTCTTTTAGGTAGGATATTTTGCGATCAACGGCGTCCACGTCTTTTTGAAACGTCGCACGCGCGTCCGCGCGTTGCTTGGCAGCGTCTAGCGCCACCTTCTCCGCTTCGCGTCGCGCGGCAGAAACGCTCTCCTCCGCTTCTAGCTTGGCCTCTCGGGCCTTGTCGGCGGCGTCTCGCTGAGCTTTCTCGGCGGAAGCTTGGTCCTCCTTGTTGCACCCAGCGCTCCCGATCGCCAATGCCAAAATGGCTGCCAGGCCCAACGCGCTCATCCAAGACGAACCGATTCGTTGACAATTCATGGGCGGGCGCGATTGCGATTTTCATACCAGCCGCAGGCCTGACCCAAACACGCATGAAAAACGAGAACGCAGGGAGCGTCGCCAGGCTTTGCTGGGTGCCAATCTGCCGCACCTGTGGCGTCCCCGCAGCGCGGTCGCGGCAGGCCCGCTTCGATCCGTGGCTCGCAGGAGCGTCTTGCCTGGTGGGGCGAGGCGTCTTAGCCCATCCGACGCCTTCTGGTAGCGGCGCTCGTGCGGTGGACCTGCGGATTTGCCGCGAATTCGGCCAATTTTGGTTCGCGAACGTGGTGGCTGTCACTGGCCCGCCGGTTGCTATGCGTTGGGTATCGCTTCCGCCAAGGAAGCGGGAAAGCATCCAATGAAATACGATTCCAAATGGGCAGCAGCCAGTGCATTCGCGATCTACTCCATCGTGGGCCTCCCGGCTTTAGCCCAAACGGCAACCTCTCCGGCAGATCCCAATGCCGCTCCGCCTCCGGTGACCATGGCGGAGACGAATGCTGCCCCAGCCGGCGCTGCAGAGGCGCCGCCGGAGCCTTCCCCCAGCGCCTTCCCGGTTACTACGATGGCGGCGGCGGATGAACCGCGCCCCGACGTCGTGGAGCACAGCTGGCCCAACCGCCCGATGCTCATCACCGGCGCTGTGGTGCTCGGTGGAACCTATGGGGCGTCCGTGATTGTTGGGGCGCTTTCGGATCGTGAAGCCGACGAAAAGTTGTTCTTGCCCGTAGTGGGCCCGTGGATGGACTTGAAAGCGCGCGACTGCGACGTGAACGACTGCGGCAACGATACGTTCAACAAGGCGCTCTTGATCACCGATGGTGCGCTTCAAGGCTTGGGCGCTTTGAGCCTAGTGCTCAGCCTGGTGATTCCAGAGTCGACCAAAAAACCTTGGTATTTGATCGGCGATGACAGTCTGTCAGTCGCGCCTCAGGTAGGCACGACGACGACGGGCTTGAGCGCGTTCGGCCGGTTCTGACGGACCCAATGGGGGCGGCTGCAAGGCGCCGGCACGGTTTGTGCCGGTGCCCGTGCGATGAAACGGGACGAGCAGCGAACAATTAGGCAATTTTTTACACGTTTTTCGCGCCGCCCGCGGGTCCGCGCTCGCTCGGCGCCTGCGGCGATCTGGTCATGGTCGTGGCGAATCGCGACTGCGGGCGCGATCGCTCAGTCGCTACCAGCGACGGCGTTTGCCTACACTATTCAGTCTGTTGCAACGGAGGGTTGCCATGAAAAAGTGTCCACCGACGCATGGCAGACGGTTAAAGAAAGCTTGCCCAAGGGCTTTGGGCACTTGCCGTCGCGTGGCGAGGATGATGCGCTGATTGCCGACGTGCCGTTCGACGTGCCGTCGTCCATGCACGACATCGGCGCGGTGACGTTGCTGCTGGGCGTGCGTGACAATGACTTGAAAGAGCACGGACCCAACAGCCTCACGGAGTTGAGCGTTACGGCCTCCGACCCCGAGCACCAAGCCGACCACTGCTTGCGCGCTCCGGATCAAGACGAGCCGGAAGGCTCCCGCGCAGCCGTCGCGGCCTGCCAGGAATTCATTCGCGCAACGCTAGTCGCAGCCCTGGATGGCCTCGACGACGAGGGCAGGCCGGACAACGCTCGCCGCGAAAAATTGCGTCTTTCTTTGGCCATTCGCGACGAAATCGAGGTCTCGGTGCCGAGCTTCTTCCTGCGGGCTGGTCGCGGCATGCACGCAATTCAGGACAGCTTTACGCACACCTTCCGCAACCCGGAGGATCCGACCAAGGTCACGGTCGTGCTCAATTTCGTCGAGTACACGCAAGACACACTGAAAGAATCGGTTGACGGTCCGCCCCACGCCTCCGAGCTCGACCAGTGCGACGACGCCGACGCACTACGCAAAGAGCGTCGCCTGCTCGCTACGGAGGCCACCAGCGTGGCCTTGCTGGCCTTGCTCGACCCGACCCTCAAGCGCCCTGCCAAGGAGCGCGCTATCGACGACATGCTGGAGCGGTACATCGCCTTCGACGAAGGGTCTGCCTGTGGTGATGCCAACGCCTGGTGTGACGCACCGGAGGTAAAGTACGGTTCACCGCCGCTCGGCTGCCAAGCTGGCGGCCCCAGTCCGCGAGGGGGGCTCTCGCTCGCATTCTTGCTTATGGCCGGAACGGCGGCGTGGCGCCGGCGTCGGCTAGCCGCCATGGTTGCGCCGCTTGCCAGCATGTTGGTTGCCACCACCGCGCACGCCGAGGAAGAGCGCGGGATAATCGCCAGCCCAGCCGCCGCTTTAGCAGGCAAGAGTGAAGCGGCCACGCTCGGCAAAGTAGATAAAGTTGGCGCATTCTTCGCGCGCGTCGCAACTGGTGCTTCCTACGACAACACTGCGTTTTCGCTGGGTCTGGGCGGGCGCTATCAGCTGCACGAAAAGTGGATGTTGGGGTTCGATGCCGAGTGGAATCCTTACGCCGCGATCTCCCCAAAGAAGTTGCGCATGGGCTCGGCCAACGCTTACTTCTCGGTCATTCGGCGCTTTCAGCTGGAGCGCGCTGACGTCAACATTCGCACCACGGCCTCACTCGGCGCCTCGACGCTGCTCTTCGACCTCGTAGGTTCCGACAAGTTTAGCTTGGGCCCCTACTTCGGTGTCAGCTTCCTGGGGGTGGAGTGGAAGGTAGCCCGCGGGTTCTACCTGACCATCGACCCCACCTACATTGCCATACCGATCCCGAGCATCGTTGGTGTGCCGTTCGTCTACGCCCAGTATCGCTTCCTAGTCGGCCTAGAATTCGGTCGCTGAGCGCGTTGGCGAACACGGACTGCGGCGCCCAGCGCGGCGCAATGCCACGAGCTGATTGCGATTGAGCGGCGCGCGCCTTGCAACGGCCGTTGGCATGACTGACATCGAAAAGGCCAAGGACCACCCGGACTTTGCTTCGCTCGCCCAGTTGCGCGACGAAATCCGGGTGCGGCTGCACTTGGCGCGCATGGACGCCACGGAGAAGTGGCAAGAGCTGGAAACCCAGCTTGCCAAGCTCGAACATCGGCTCACGGCCGACGGCGGGAGCCTTCTGGGCTCGAGCGCGCAACTCGCCAAGGAACTCAAACAATCGCTGGTGGACTTTCGCCAGCGGCTGTCGCCCGAGCCTGAAGAGGCGCCGACGCAAGTCAGCAGCCGCTAACGGGGCTTCGCGCCACGTCGGGACATTTTACGGCGGGCGAGGCGGAGAGGCTTGCGCACCCTCCAGCAGGTTACAGAGGAGCCGCGCACGCGCTCGGACGCCTGGCCCAAGGCCAAAGCTCGTTAGCTGGAACGGCCTACGCCCGCCCGCCCGCCGGACAGGGGCGACGCATCGTACTGCGCTAGCAGGTCTGCTGGGTCGTCGTAGATCGCAAGCGCACCGGCCAGATCTACGTCGCTCCGGCCACCGCAACGCAAGGCTATGCTGCGAACGCCGGCGCGAGACGCCGCTTCGACGTCGTACGGCGTATCGCCGATCATGATCACGCGCTCGGGCTCGAAGCCCAGCTTGGCAAGCGCGGCCTGCACGATATCAGGGTCGGGTTTGGAGCTTCGCGCGTCGCTCGAGCTGGCTCGGTTCTCGATTAGATCGTTGACATTGGCTAACGCCAAGAATGGCTCGAGCTCTTCTTTCTTGGCCGAAGTGGCCACTGCCAGCGCGAGACCGTTCTGTTGCATCCGCAGCAACAGGTCCCGCACGCGGGGGAAAGCCTTCAAGCGCGGCAGATGCTGGGTCTTGAACAGCTCGCCGCGCCGTCGGCCGACCTTCCTTCCGACCTCGGAATCTTGCTCGATGTTGGCGACCGCCGGCAGAAGCTTGTCGCCTCCCATACCGATACAGCGCCGAACATCGGCAAACTCGACTTGAATTCGAACCTCTGCCAACGCGTCAACCCATGCACGTGCGTGGGCGTCATTGCTGTTGATGAGCGTGCCGTCGATATCCAAGATTGCGGCTTGAACGCGCTGGGTCATGGCTCAACTCAAGCGCAAGACTCATGCCGAACGATAGCTATTGCCGTGCGGCAGCTCGTTCAGCACTTTTTCCAGCTCCGCAACGTCAATCGGCTTGGTCATATGGGCATTGCAACCTGCGTCCCGTGACCGCTGCCGATCGGCGTCTTGCCCCCAGCCGGTGAGCGCGATGATGGTCATGAGGCGGCCCCACGGTTGTTGCCGAATCTGCCGCGTGGCGTCCAGCCCGTTTTGGCCCGGCATACCGACGTCCATCAACACCAGGTCGGGCTTGATGCGCTCAGCCACCTCGACGACGGCCAAGCCGTCGTGGGCGACGTGTGCCTCGCTTCCGAGCGCTTCGAGTAGTGCCGCCATCATTTCGGCCCCGTCGACGCTGTCATCGGCCACCAACACCCTCCGCCGACGCGGGGCAGAGCTGACGACGGCTTCAGCCGGCTCCGGCTGTGCGGCTGCGTCGCTTGGGCGCGGCATGGGCAAACGAAAGGTGAAGGTACTGCCGAAGCCTAGGCCGGGACTTTCGGCGCTGACCGTTCCGCCATGCATTTCGATCAATCCCTTTACCAAAGCGAGCCCGATGCCCAAGCCTCCGGTTACGCGCTCGACGCTGCCATCGACTTGCGAGAACATTTCGAACACCCTCGGCAGTGCCTCCACCGGAATGCCCATGCCGTCGTCTCGAACGGACACCACCAGCTGACTACCGCTCAGCTCGGCCTTTAGCCAAATGTGGCCGCCTCTTGCAGTGTACTTAGCGCTATTCGTCAGCAAGTTGCCCAGCACTTGTGCAAGGCGCGTGAGGTCCGCGTCCAAGATCACCGGCTCTGTGGGCAGCGACACCTCGAGATGATGACGAGCAGCTTGGATAGCCGGAGCCACGCCCTCGAGCGCATGACTCACGACGTCGCTCAGCGCAATCGGCTGCTTTTGCAGATGCAGCCGGCTGCTGCTGATGCGTGACACGTCCAGCAGGTCGTCGATCAGCCGCACCATGTGAGACAGCTGCCGGTCCATCATGGCTCGCGCTCTTTCGAGAGCGATTGGGTCGGCGACCCCCAGCTTGAGCACGTGCAGGCCGGTTCGAATCGGCGCCAACGGGTTACGCAGCTCGTGCGCCAAAAGCGCGATGAACTCGTCCTTCTTGCGGTCGGCTTCGCTCAGCTCGTCGGCCCGCTGCCGAAGGTCGTTTTCCAGCCTCTTTCTTTCGGTAATGTCCTGCACGACGCCGTACAAGCCCGAGGCTGAACCGTCCGACCGATACTGCGCTTTACCTCGCGACGAGAGCCAAATCTGCTGCCCGTTCGGGCGGATCAAGCGGTACTCGACGTCGTACTGATCGCCGGCGGCGATCGCCCGCTCGATCTCCGACTCGGTGCGGTGGCGGTCTTCTTGGTGAACCATGTCATCCATCCGCATGCGGCTCAGGACGCTTCCGCGCGGAATGCCGAAAATGTCAGCTGCGCGACCAGAAACTCTAACGGTGTCATTGGCCGCATCCCAACTCCAGTCACCCAAGCTCGCCGCCGTGACCGCTAGCGCCAGCCGCTCGGCCGCACTTTGCAGCTCGCGTGCAGCTCGCGTGCGCTCGAGCGACTCCCAACAACGGCGTACCACGGTGCGCACCAGCTCTACCTCGGTTGAGCTCCAATTTCTCGCGCACATCTGGTGGACGGCCATGGCCGCCGCAAGCTTGCCGTCCTTGTGCAGCGGGACGCAGATCACGGCCTGGATGTTGGTCTGGCGGTAGGCTTCCAAATCCGAACCGGCGCGCGCATCGGCATCGACGTCGTGAATGACATAGGGCTCGTTTTGGCGCATGCAGCGTTCACACTCGGCTCCGAAGGCCGCGATGGGCCAGCGACCCACGATGCTCGGCCCGCTGCGCGAGTGGTCGCCAACGATGACGAACGTCGATTCGTCTTCGACTTCGGCATAGGCGCAGCGGTCGACCGCCAAGTGCTCGGCCAGACAGCGCGCGGTCGTTGCCATGACCTCGCTAGCGGAGGTGAGCGATTGGGTGGCGATTGCCAGCTGATCGAGGAAGCGGTGCTGCGCCTCGCTTTCCCGTAGAGCTCGTTCGGCGCGCTTGCGCCTGGTGACGTCGCGCGCGATTTTCGACGCGCCAATGATGTGCCCTTCGCGATTTCTCACCGGCGAAACGGAAAGCGAAATGTCGACCGCTCGGCCGCCCTTTGCCAGCCGTACGGTTTCGAAATGCTCGATGCGCTCGCCGCGCTGCAGGCACGCCAGAATCTGGGCTTCTTCGCCCAAACGCTCGGGTGGCATCAGCAATGTGATGTTCTGGCCGATGGTTTCTTCAGCCGTGTAGCCAAACACGCGCTGGGCGCCGGCGTTCCAAGAGCGAATGACGCCGTCGAGCGTTTTGATCAGAATGGCGTCTTCGGCCGATTGCACGATCGCGGCGAGCGTCGCCTCGGCTTCCTCGGCCTGCTTGCGTCCGCTCACGTCACGAAATACCAAGACCGCACCGAGCGTCGAGCCGTCTGGGTTGAGCATCGGAGCCGCCGAGTCATCGATAGGCCGCTCGGTCCCATCCCGCGAGACGAGCAGCGTGTGGTTGGCCAGCTCGACCACGCGACCCTCGCTGAGCGCGCGCAAGGCAGGGTTCTCGACCGACCGTCGCGTCTCTTCATCGATGATTTTAAAGACCTCGCCCAGCGGACGCCTTGCCGCTTCGGCCTGTGCCCAACCGGTGAGGCGCTCGGCGACGGCGTTTAGAAACACCACGCGCCCCTCGGCGTCTGTGCTGATCACCGCGTCGCCGATACTAGCCAGTGTGATCCGCAAGCGCTCGCGTTCCGCGAACAGCTCGCGTTCGATGCGTTGCCCCTCGACCAGAATGCTCGTGGCGTTCTGCAGGGCCACCGAGCGCAACGACCGCTCGTCGTCGTCCACTTGATCGGTCATTTTTCCGGAACCTTGGATGGGAGCGCGGTGCCAAGGCCTCTGGCGAGTTCGTCCAACGCACCGAGCAGGGCCGCCGGCGTCGTCGGTTTGGTCAAATACAGGTTGAAGCCAGAGGCGAGCCCTTTCGCGCGCTCTTCAGGCTCCGCGCGCCCAGTCAGGGCGATTGCCGGAGTCGTCCCTCCGTCTTCGTCCAGCACTGAACGGAGGTTTCGCAGGAACGAGTGGCCGTTCTCGGTCGGCATTTCGATGTCACTGATGATGACTTGGGGGTGATGAGAAACTAGCAACTCGAATGCCTGCGCAACCGAGCTGGCGCACGCCACCAATACGCCCTCAGCCGACAAGACGGCATCGAGGAGCTCGAGCGTGTCCTCGTCATCGTCCACGACGAGCACGCGCAGCCCTCGAACGGAGCCAAAGCTACCGGACTCCGGATCGGCGTCTCCGTCAGCGGAGCCTATTGCTTGTACCATCTGCTTCGGCCCCCTACGCGCGGATGCGGCAGCTCATGGGTTAAGCGCTGCAGCTCACGTGCCAGCACCACCCAAGCCCGTTTAGGCCTGCGAACCCGGCGGGCTGTAATCGCGCTCGTGGCCAAATGTCACGACAGGTGAGCGACGCCTCAGAGCAGACCAACGTTGCTCGAGCCACCAGGAACACAAAGCAGTCCTGGGATCTCGGCTGCCAGCTCATGGGCCAGGTAGCCCAGGGGGCCAAGCCGGGCTGCGAGAACTTCGCCGGCCTTCGCGTGAAGCCAGACGCCCCAGGCGGCGGCTTGGAGCGGCGGGGCTCCGCGCGCGGCCAGCCCCGCGATGACGCCGGCCAGGGTGTCGCCAGAACCGGCCGTCGCCAAGCCCGAGTTGCCAGCGGTATTGAAGAGTAGCTGTCCGTCGGGGGCGGCCACGAACGTTATGGCGCCCTTCAATACGAGCACGACGCCCAACGCCATTGCGGCTTCGCGAGCAAGCTCGCGCGGCGCCGCTTCGACCTCGGAGCGCGGGCAACACCAGAGGTTTGCCATTTCTCCAGCGTGCGGCGTAGCAATCACGCCGTGGCTGCCACCCGAAGCGACTCGCCTTGCCGGCTCGAGCAAGGACAATGCAGCAGCGTCGAGCACGACTTGTCCCGTGCACCCCGCGCGGACGAATCGCTTGAAGAACTCGCGCGCCACCTGTGCGGAGCGCATGCCCGGACCCAGTACGAGCGCGTTACAAGCCTTGAGCTCGGGGGCCAGCGAACCTGCGCCCTGCCGCGCCAACTCCCCCTTGCGGTCTTGTGGCAAGCCGATCACGCGGCTCTCCGGCAGCGCTAGCGCGAGGCCCGACGCTGCCGAGCGAACCGTGGCAACTTGGACTCGTCCGGCGCCTGCGCGCAGCGCGGCCGTTGCGGACAGCAACACGGCGCCCGGAATCTGCGCCGAACCCCCGATCACCAACACGTCACCGCGCGTTCCCTTGTCAGCTCCAGGCGCGAGCTTGGGAAGGGGCCAGCCCGCGAGCAGCGCGTCGTCGATCAAGACCGGTCTTGCGTTGGACCGCCGACTGGTCACGGTCACAGCCCTGCGTCGGGCTGAGTCGTCACGGTCTCCCCGGCATCGGCGATCGGCGTGACGAAATTGTAGGTATCGAGCAGAAGCTGACTGCGTCCGTCGTTGGCCGCCCCCAGCTCGAAGCTCGTGAGCGAGCAATTGGCAACGTCCTTGGCGCGGTCGATGCCCAAGATCGTCTCCTCGCTCAGATCCTCTAGCAAGTAGCGAAAGCACAGCACGATCACTTGGTGGGCGACGATCAAGACTCGCTCCCCCGCGTAGCGCAGTTGAATGTGATGCAACACGCTGCGCAAGCGCAGAATTACGTCGCACCAGCTCTCGCCGCCCGGCGGACGGTAGTAAAATTTTCCCACCTCCGCGTAGCGCGCCGCCTCGTGCGGAAACTTGCTCGTGATGCCTAGCTTGGTAAAGCGATTCAGGCTCCCGAATTCCTTTTCCCGCAAGCGTTCGTCGAGCACGCAGCTGACATTCTCGCGCGAAAGCCCGCTCTCTTCGATCACCAGGTCCGCCGTCTGCTTGGCGCGCGCGTAGGGCGAGCTGAGCACTACGGTCGGGTAGCGTTCGGGTCTCTTCGCTAGCCACCGACCAAGCGCCCGCGATTGGCGAACGCCTAGTTCCGACAGCGGCACGTCGATGTCGCGCCCCACGATCGCGATTTCGTGCGACCCCTCGCGTTCGGCAAAATCACTCGCGACATTGCCAGCGCTTTCACCGTGCCGAACCAGCCACAATGCTCGGGGCCATTTGTCGGTCGAAGCGCTCATGCATCACCTCGACTTGCAAGACTTGCGCCGAAGTCGCTACGCCGGGCCGAGCGTGGCGTGCAGCAAGACGGCTGCAATGCGCTCGGTGTCTCGATACGCGGGTTGCCGCAGCTCACTCGTGAATAGGTCCGGGTCGAGCTCTTCGTAGCTGTAACGTGCGCCGCTGTGCTTCAAAGGCTCCTCGATCAGATTCCAAAACGGATCGCCGTCTGGGTTGTGCGCGACGCCGGTGTAAACGAGCAGCGAACCCCCGCCATCCTTGTCGAGCCGCGCCAGCGACTCTGCAACAATTCGCCCCGAAAGAGCCGCCCCTTGCGCCTCGCCGCCATCGCGGTAGGCCCGGCGGGCCTCGTCGACCAAATAGGGCGGGTTGGCGATGATGAGGTCGACCCTGCCGTCGACGTCACGCAGGACATCGCTCTTCACGAGCTCGGCGGCGACGCCGGCAACCTCGGCGTTGACACGCGCCAGCTCGAGCGCGCCCTGGTTGATGTCCGAGAGCACGACGGGAGTTTCAAGCCCACCCATGTGACTGAGCACGATTCCGCCCACGCCGCTACCACAGCCCACGTCGACTGCGCGCGACGCCGTGGTAACGAGAAGGCGAATGGCACGCGCAAAGCGATAGCTATCCGGACCGAAGAATACGGCGTCAGTGGCCTGCGTTGGGAATGGCGAATGTGCGAACAGCTGGTGCCCGAGCGACGCCACCCGAAAGTTCGCGCGCCACGAGCCATCCGACTGCTGTTCGCACGCTTCAGCCGCCAACATCGCCTTGAACAGCTGCCGCGGCAGGATGTCCGGCTCGAACTTGCGGTTCCAGCCGAACACGTCGCGGAGCGAACGTGCGTGTTCGTTACCGGGCCGACTGTTGACCAGCAAGTGCGTGTCCGGGGTCACGCAGGTGAAGCGATACCGCTCGCTAGCCAACAGCGAAAGTACAGGTGTCAGTGTCTTCATCGCTGGCTGGCATGGGCGAGGCGCCACAGCCCCGAACCGCTCGGCATGAGCTGCGCGCGGTAACGGTCGAAGCAACGGGCCCCGGCGCGCAGCCGCATCAGCGCGCCTTCCGCCAGGTGCCGCGCGATTCGCGCGTCGGACTCGACCAGCGGCAGCAACACTTCGCGCAGCCAAGCCTGGCTATGCCGAATATCAAGGGTCGCATGCAGGGCATAGTAGCGACGCGCAGGGCCGTCGAAGTGCAGACGCTTGAGCCCGGCGTGGACGAGCTCCGCTCGGCCAGGCGCGGTCAGCTCGATGACTCCCAGCGCGCCGATCGACTGATAAGCGTACGAACGCGAAGTCGCGAGGGCGACCATCAGGTTACCGAGCGCAAGCGCTTCCCAAACGGGCGGCGCCCCCTGCCCGGGCAAGCATTCACCCAGCCGTTGCAGCATGCCGCCATGCATGCCGCCAGCGTGACCTTGGCCCATTTCATCCCAGTAGTTGCGCGCCATTTCGAGCTTGGGCTGCGGCGGCATTTTGACTTGTGAGAGGGCGACCAAATCGTCGAAACCAGCCTCACCGGCCATTTCTTGCTGCAGGAACCAGTACATGTCCTCAAGCGTGGCCAGCTCGGCGAGCCACGGAAAAAGCGTGTCCCCTTGACCTGGCCCCGTTTGCTTCAGCTGCTCGAACCAGTTGGCAAAACCGACCGCGTCAGTCGGGACGCTTCGTACCTGGTCGGCGATGGCGGCGCGCTCGCGCTCGACCAGCTCGCGCTCCATGCGGCGGCAAAGGACTTCGTCCTGGAGGCTAGTTTCCCAGTCCTGATCGTCCAACCTAGGAGAAAGGCGGACAGCATGGGACTCGGCCAAGCGCTGGTGTAGCGCGTCCGGACCCCACGCAATGGCAGGTACCATGCTATTGATCGACGGCATTGCTCCCACTGGAGCAACCCGCGTGCCAGGACCTGCCGCCGTCTCGAAGCTGCGGGAACCCCGCGTTTGGGACTCCGTAGGCGCGCCTTTTGGCCTCGATGCCACCGTTGTGCCTCGTCTGCCTCGGCGTCGCAGGTGCACGGCTTGGCGGCCCCATTTTGGACCAGGGGCCGCGCCGAAAGTGCAAGTCCTGCCCGGTCAATCGCCTGGTGAAGCGGTGGCTGGCTTAACGCCGTCCTTCGTGTCGAGCGTGGGGCCTTGCTCGAGCTTTTGCCCAGGCGCAACGCGGTCGGCTCCCAAAACCTGGCCGTCCCCCGTGGTGGTGACGGGAGGTGGCGTGTCGTTGATGGGCGACTGAGGCGGATTGGCTGGAGTGCCGCACGCTGCGAGCAGAGCCGCCAGCGCCCCAGCGGTCGAGACATAGTGGATACGGGTCATTTGGGTTCCTTCGTGGCGAAGCGCTGCTAGACCGCAGCGAGCGAAGGAGCCGTTCAGCAACCGCCGTGCCACTTAAAACAAGAGCGACTCGCCCTCGGGAATCGCGCATTCGAAGTGTTCCGACGGAGTCATCAGCAGCTCGAAGCCGCTGGCGTACTCGCAGTCGATCCAGACCACGACGAAGCCGTTGGCCGCGGCGAACACCTGCGGCGCGCGGAGCTTGCGGGGTGCCGGAGACAGGTTTTCGCCACTGAGGCCAGTCGGCGTACCCAGCAGAATCTCGACGCCCAGCGACAAAAGCTGGTTCTTGACCCGTCCCATCAGCTGATTGGCAAGCTCACAGACCCAGTCCCTTTGCGAGCCATGTGCCTCCGGGTTGGTGCGCTCGAGCGGTTCGCTCGTCGCGGCCAAGACCAGCGCGCCGCGCATCAATTTGCCACCAAAGCCCATCACTCCGCAGACCGCGAGCTCCTCCGTGGCTGGAAAATCGTTGCGGTCTCGTGGATGAACGTCGAGGTGATATGCCGAGAACAAGTCGCGGCAACAATCGAAGACGAGGTCGTCAATCGGGCGGTTGTCTGGGTTTCGCATCAGCTGGGCCTTGCCTTGCTCAAACGAGCGTCAGCTTGCGCATCGTGGCCACGAGCATCTCGGGCTTGAACGGCTTGACGAGCCAGCCCTTGGCGCCGGCGGCTTTTGCTCGCTTAACGAGCGCGGGCTGGCCTTCGGTCGTCAACATGACGATCGGCAGATCGCCGATTTTTCCCTTCGCCTGGAGCATCTCCAGCATCTCGAGCCCACCCATGCGAGGCATGTTCACGTCGCACAGCACCGCGCCCAAGTCTTCGCGCCCGATGATGGCCTCGAGTCCTTCGACGCCGTCAGCAGCTTCGACGACCTCGAAGCTTGCGCTAGCCAGGGCGCCGCGCACCTGTTGCCGCACGGTCGCAGAGTCGTCAATTATGAGGATTTTTTTGGCCACGAGAGTCTCTCTCCCACAACAAACGAACGGCCCGCCTCGGATTTTGATTAGCAGGCACTCGCTCGAAAAACTCACTCCGTTCGAATCAACACTCGGAATGGCTCTTGCACCGAGCCTGGTCGAAAGTTCCTGATTCGTTCCAGGAAGCTCTCGGTCACTTCATAGCCGCGCGCCACGAACAGCGTGCCCTTGGTCATCTTGACGTCGTTGGCGAAGACCATGCCTGGCTTCAACGCGGCCAATGACACTTCACGAATGCAGTCGCCTGAGGGCAGACTGCCGCACACCTCTTGCAGGGCGCTCAGAACGTCGGGGTTGTAGTGTTCTCCGCGCCCCTTCATGGTCTCTAGAGCCTTCACTGGAGTCAGGCCCTGCGCTTCGAGGGTATCGAAATCGTTGGCCGCCTTGAGCAGTTCAGCGCCACGACGGATGAGTCGCTGCTCGGCGCTGAGCTCGGGGCCCGCTTGGCCGTGGAAAGGCTCAGAGCGTGCCGCGAGGATAGCGCGCACCACCTCTAGCCGAGGAATATGGGCCAGCAGCTGTTCCGAAATGTCGGGCGCTCGCTCGACCATGCGCTCCTCGTCGGGGGAGAGCGGCGTGCCGTAGTAGAGTTTTTCGGCGGTCTCGTTGGGCAACGTGATGGTGGCGAGCTGCGAGAGCATGGCGGCGACTTCCGCCTGCCAGCGATCGGCTTCCCCCAGCTTCGTGGCGAGGCTGGAGACGAGCTGCTTGATGCGCGCACCCCTGCCGAAGGCCAACGGGTTCGAGATAGCCAGGACCTCGCTCAACATTTTGATGCTGCCGTGCAACGTTTGCTCGAGCAAGTCGCGCTCGACCCGCGTGAGGCGGTGGAGCTCGGCAGCTGCGTCCACCGTGCGCAAAAGCTCGGGCGGAGGGCACGGCTTCATCAGGAAACGAAACACCTGGCCCTGATTGACCGCCTGAATCGCCGCGTCGAGCTCCGAATAGCCCGTCAACAGGATGCGCGTCGTGTTGGGGTGACCGGCCAAGGCCTTGGCCAGGAACTCGGCCCCGTTCATCTGCGGCATGCGCATGTCAGAGATGACCACCGCGGCCTCGGGTAGGCGGTCCAACAGCTCCAAGCCTGCACGTCCGCTGGTCGCGATCTCGACGTCGTAGCGACGTCGAAGGTGAAGCGCGAGCCCGCCAGCTACGTGCGGCTCGTCGTCGACGCAAACGACGCGCGGTCGAGCCTTAGCTTCCATGGGCGTCGCTTTCCCGAGTTTTGTCGAACATTTGCGCCTTCAAGCCGGAACCCCGCTGCCAAATTGCGAACCCACAGCCGCAACCAGCGGCAAGCGAATGATGAAGGTCGTCCCGGCGGACAGCACGGTCTCGAACGCGATGGTGCCGCGATGTCGCTTCACGATGCAGTTGTAAGCCAACGAGAGGCCCTGGCCCGTGCCCTTGCCGACCTCCTTGGTGGTGAAGAACGGCTCGAACACCTTGGCACGCGCCGCTTCCGGTATGCCGGTGCCCGAGTCGGAGATGCGGATTTCCGCGTGCGTCTCGTCGTTCGTGGCGCCGATGGTAATACGTCCCTTCTCGCCCGTGTCTCCCACGACGTCCGCAATTGCATGCGAAGCGTTGACAATCAGGTTCAAGATGACCTGGTTGACCTCGCCCGCGATGCACGGCACGTGAGGCAATTCAGGGTCGAGCTCGAGCTCGACGTCCGCGACATATCTCCACTCGTTGGTGGCAACCATCACGGTGCTCTCGATTAGGCCTCGCAGATCGGTCGGTGCCAATTTGTCGCCGCCGGGATGCGAAAACGACTTCATGGCCCGCACGATGGCGGTGACCCGCTCGACGCCGGTCATCGAGCGATCGAGCGCCTGGGGCAATGCTTCTCTCGCGTACTCGAAATCTGCGTCGGCCGTGGCCTGCGCCAGCTCCTCGAGCTTGGCCCGCCCCAGCGGCGCATTCTCGGCGGCGTTCGCCGCAGCCTGGAACTGCTCGAACAGGGCGATCAACTCACCCACGGCGCCGCGGGCGAAGTGCAGGTTGTCGCCGATGAATTGCATCGGCGTGTTGATTTCATGAGCAACGCCGGCGGCGAGCTGGCCGATGGCACCGAGCTTCTGCGTCTCCAGCAAGCGCTCTTCGAGCTCGCGCTGCTCGGTGACGTCGCGAACGATGCAGACCGACTCGTCGTCGCCGCTGCGTACCACCCGCACTTCGTGATGGATAGCCGAGCCGGACGCCGTGACAGTAGCGATTTGCACCGCCTTGGCGAGTTGCGGTTCGTTCGAGGGGTCAGCCATCAGGGCTGATTGAAGGCGACTGATGAGGTGGCGGTCGCTGAAGCTATCGTTGAGCGTGAGGCCCTCACGCAGCGTGGCGAACGGAGAGCCGTCTCGCTCGCGGCCGCGCTTCACGCCAGAGATAGTCCCGTCCGCGCGTACGCGAAACAGCGTATCTGGCAGGGCCGCGACCAGGGCCCGTTGTCGACCCTCGTCGCGAATCCTCTCGTCGATGTCCGAGAAAATGATGACCATGCGCAGCGGGCGTTCATCGGCGTCGTGGTGGGTGGTGCCGCGACACAGAATGTGTCGATAGCCGCCCGAGCGATGGCGCATGCGCACGGCGGTCGAGAACGGCCAGCCCTGCTCGAGGTGTTCGCTGAGCAGCGTGAGGACGGGGTCGCGATCGTCCGGGTGAACGAGCTCCTGCCAAAGCTTTGGGTCTACGGAGCCAGCGAATTCCCCGTCGTCGAAGCCCATGAGCATTCTCCAACGCGGGTTGTATTCGGCTCGATCGCTAGGCAAATTCCAATCGACGATGCCGTCCTGCGTGGCGCTCGCCAATAGATCGAGCAGCTCTGCCTTTGCTCTCAACTCGGTTAGGTCGGCCGCGGTCGTCATAGGTTGAGCAGCTCCCGGGTGTGTGCCAGTTGTTGCTTGGCATCCGCTCGCAGGTCTTCGAGCTGTTTGATGTCTAGTCCGAGCCGTACGAGCCGGTCGATATCGAGGGCTGCGGGCGTGGGCTGAAATGGAGAGCGGCAAACCTCCGCGGCGACGCGGTCGCAAAGGTGAACTACGTCGACGACTTCGATGACTTCGTGCTCGACGCGCTCGGGCTGCTCATGGAACGCGACTGGCTCGAGCACGCTGTGTGGAATGCCCCACAGGCCCAACAGGTACGCGCTGAGCGCGGCGTGACAATCGACGCCAGCGGCCGCTTGACCCCTGGCGGCGAGCACTAGGTGCCCCATGTCGCGCAGCATGCCAGCCACGAACGCTTCATCCGCGCGCCGGCGGTCGCCAGCGTACCAGCGGCGCCCCAGTAGGCCAACGAGCAGCGAATTGGTCTGGAAGTCGAGCAGCTCTTTATTGGAGAGCGGCAGTTGGGCGCGACTAGTGGCGGCGATCGTCTCCATCGCCAGGGCGAGGTTGCGCAGCGCCACCGTGCCCAAGTAGTTGGTGGCTTGCGTGATGCTGCTCACGGCGCGGGGCAAGCCGAAAAACGCGGAGTTCACCACTTGCAGCACCTTGGCGCACAGTGACGGCTCCCGCTCGACGATGCCTGCCACGTCGCGGATGCAACAAGCGGGGTTATTGAGTGCTTGCGAGATCGCCAAGTAGGTCTGCGGCGCCGCGGGCAGGACGCTGACATCACCCGCCAGCGCACGCAGATCGTCACCGCTGACCAGCTCGTTCAAGTCACAGGCGCGCTTGACGACCGAGCGTAGCTTCTCGATGTCGCACGGCTTGGCCAAGAACTGGTGAGCGGTGAACACGCTCTTCATCGCGCTGTCGGCGTCGGTCTGCCCTGACAACACGAGCCGCACGGCCCGCGGTTGCAGCGCCTTGGTTTGCCGTAGCAACTCAGCGCCGTCGACGACGGGCATGCGCATGTCGGTTACGACGACGTCGAACGCATTGGTTTGGACTTCCTTCAGGGCAGCAGGCCCGCCCAGCGCGAAGGTCATGTCCCATTCATGGCGTTGCGGGCGCAGCACCGAACGCAGCCCCTGCAGCACGGCAGCCTCGTCGTCGGCAAACAGAATTCTCCGCTTGGGGCGCTGGGCGGCCTCGACGATGCCCGAACCCGGGTCATCGCCGGGTCGCCCAGAAACTTCGCTGCCTGGGGACGTCATCGTTCCAGTCCTGCTCTCAATCTCAGAGCTACCAAGCAAGTCGATGCGACCAAATCATCACCTAATTGATGGAATCTCGAAATCCGATGCTCGTCCCGTTCGAGCATTCCCGGTAGTACAACGGCCTCCCGCCAGTGGCCTTTAGAGGCGACCCAATTTGTGTCTAGATCGACTTGCCAGGCTCCGATCACAACGCCCAGCTTTCCACGCCGCGCCTAGCCGAAAGCCGGGCACAGGTCTTGCACAATGCCGCGTTGGCTCGTCCAGGCCCGCACCAGCGAACTTACGGGACGCAATGACGGCGCGCTGCCGCTTGCGGTGGGGCGCGCGGAACCGACGAGTCCCTGGAGCAACTCGCCGGCAAGGCTCCACCCGCTTTCGACGGCTGGCGGGAAGCCGCGCTTGCCGCCGGCAAGGCCGCCGGTGCCGCCGACCTCCCCGGCGTCAAGGCCCAGTGCAAGCACTGCCACGACCAGCATCGCAATCGCTTCCGAAGCGAACGACGCACGCTTGCGCTCTTCTAAGCACGACGCGACGGGTTGGGTTAGCACGACGCGGCTGGTCGGGCGGTCGGGCAGCTTGCGTTGATCAGGGCGGCGGGGCCGTGGCAGCCGGCCAAACGTCGCGTTTCAAGGTTGTGTGCGACGCCTCGCTGGCCCCCGGTAGCCCGCCGCCGAGCTTTGGAATACGTTGCCTGCTCTCGCAACCCGAACATAGGTGGCAAAAAAGCATGGGCGACAAATCTCCGAAGGCCAAAGACAAGAACAAGAAGCAGGACTCGGCGGTCAAGAATCAGAAAAAGACCAACGCCTCGAGCAAGGCTGGCGCGGTCAACGCGGCGTCGAAGAAGGGCAAGTAAAGCCCTTTGGCTGGAGGCCCGACGACAGGTACGGGCCTCCGGGCGTTACGCGGTCGCAGCCCCTTTGCTCAATCGGTCCAGCAAGCTGAACAGTTCTTCAGGCGCTACCGGTTTGACGAGGTGGTAGTCGAAGCCTGAATCTTTGGTGCGGCGGACATCCTCTTCCATGCCCCAACCCGTAAGCGCGATCATTACGGGCACGTAGTCGAGGGGCAGGGCCCGGACCTGCTTGCACACTTCCGTGCCATCCATTTCCGGCAGACCGATGTCACACAAGACGATGCGTGGCAGCGTCTCTCGAAAGAGCGCGAGGCCTTGCGAACCGTTGTGGGCGACGCTCGGCGTATAGCCTCGGCTTTCCAGAACCAGCGCTAATACCTCGGCCGAGTCCTCGTTGTCCTCGATCACCAAAACGTGAATCGGCTTGTCCGGCTTCGGTCGCGGCGCTGACGCTTCAAGCTGCGCGTCGGGCGCCGGCGCCCCCACCTCTCCTGGCAGCGAGAACGTGAAAACGCTGCCCTTGCCCGCACCGTCACTGTGTACGCCAATGTCTCCGTCGTGCAATGCAGCAAGCTTGCGTGACAGCGCGAGGCCAATTCCCAAGCCGCCGTTGTGACTGGGCGTCGGCGAATCGATACGGGTAAACATCTCGAAAACGCGCGCCAACTGGTCGGCTTCGATGCCCATGCCGGTGTCAGTCACGCGAATCACCGCTCGACCGCCTTCGAGCTTGAGC
>JAYUYU010000849.1:0-8839 GCA_043752365.1 Myxococcales bacterium
GAACGAACCGTCGCGGGCCTGTCGGAGCAAGCACACGGCGCGGTCGAAGTGGCCAAGGCCATGGATGGCGCTCGCAAAGACACCGTGCTGGCCGCCCGCGCAGTCGCCGAGCAGAACCACGGCGCGACGCAGCTGGCCAAGGCAGCCAAAGAGGTCGCCAAGCTCGCGGCCGAAGTAAGCGCTGCCACGACCGCGCAAGCCAAGGATCTCGCGCAGGCCGCCAGAATGGGCGAAGAATTGCAGCTCTCCACCCGTCAGACGGCCAAGGCCCTGTCCGAGCAAACGCAAGCGGTAGAAAGCCTCGCAGAAGAAGGCTCGCGCCAAGCCTCCAGCATGAAGACCATCGTCGGTTCGGCGCGACAGCAGGCGACTGCCAGCTCGCAGATTGCCGCCTCGACCGAAGAGATCAAGTCGCGGCTGGCTGAGGCCGTTCGCGGCAACGTCGACCAAAGCGCCGGTTCCAAGACCAGCATCGATGAGCTGCTCCGCGCCAGCGCGACCCTGGCCGAGCTACGACGCCTGCAACTCGAACAAGCTCAGGCGCTCGGCACACTGGCGACGCCCGGCGATGGATCACCGAGCGGCGGGGCGTCGGGAGCGGCCTAGCCCATGCCCGTCTTTGCCTCGGCTGAAGATCAGATTGCGCTGCCCCAGGTGGAACGGCTCGGCGCGCGAGGCGTTGACGGGGTGGCGGAGCTGCTCACGCTGTTGGCGCACAATAGCTGGAGCGTACGCCGGGCGGTCGTCACCACGCTGAGTGGTGGTGACGACCCCACCCTGGCTGAGCTGTGTCGGCAGCTCGTCGCCTCGCGCACGAGCGAGCCGGTGGTCGCGGGCTTGGTCGACGCTTTGTCGGTCGCCTCGTCGAGCGCGGCGCCACTGGTCAGAGCGCTGCTGAACCACGAAAATCCAGCCATTTTGTGCGACGCCATTCAGATCCTGGGGCGGCGCCAAGACGCGGCGTCTGCCGAGCGCCTGATCGAGCTGACCGACCACACCGACGACAACGTGAGCCTATCGGCCATCGAGGCCCTGGGTCGCATTGGCGGCAACGCCGCACTCGACCGCTTGATCGGTCTGGCCGAAGGAGCCAATTTCTTTCGCGTCTTCCCGGCGATTGAGCTGCTGGGTCGTTCGCGTGAGGCTCGCGTGCTGCCCGCGCTTCAGCGGCTGCTGAAGCAACCGCTGTACGCGATCGAGGCGGCGCGCGCCATCGGTCGAATTGGCAGCCTGGCGGGGGTCGCGGCGCTCGTGAAGGCGATGGAATCGGGGTCGGAAACCCTGCTGCGAGTCGGGGCGCTCGGTTTGGTCGCGATTCAGGACTACGCGGTCCATAGCGTCGGCCCGGCTGCGGCGGTCAGCCGCACGGTGCGTGAGCTGGCTGGGCGCAGCCTCCGAGACAAAGTCGCGCGCGCCATGTCTTCCGGCGATGACAGCGAAACCGTGGCGCTTGGACGTGTGTTGATCTGGCTCGCGAACGAGGACAACGTCTCCGATTTCCTGCGTCTGCTGAGCGGCACGGAGGAGGTGGCAAGGTTAGCCGTCGAAGGACTGGCGAAGGCGTCCGCCTTGGGTGACCCGCGGGTCTTGTCCGCCCTTCAGGCTGGGACGAGCGAGCTTCGCGCGCGCTTGCTACCTTCGCTGATGGGCCTGGCAGCCGCTAGCGAGGCGACCATTGCTTGCTTGCTGGACGAGCAGCCAGCGGTGCGCGCGCTAGCCTGCCATGCCTTGGCTCGGGGCCGTGACGTCGCGGCCGTCCCGCGTTTGTTCTCGCTGTTGACCGACGCCAATCTCGGCGTGGTGCACGCCGCGGTGGGTGCCATTCAATCGCTCGGCAGCGCCGAGACCGAAGCGCTGGCGCTTTCGGCAGTCAAGTCCAGCAACGCCAGCGAGCGGCGCGCGGCCTTGCGCATCATCACTTATTATGGCTACGACGCCAGTCTGGCGCTTTGCCTCGAGGCGCTTGGTTCGGACGACGAGCGGCTGCGGGATATTGCGCTCGGCGGCTTGCCGGTGCTCGATGAGCCCAGCGTGCCCGCGGTGCTGATGGACGCCGCGCGGCATGCAGTCGGGCGCACTCGCGCTTCGGCGCTCCGCGCGCTCGGCCACGTGACGCTGAGCCCAGACACTGAAGCAGTCCTGCGCGCTGCGCTCGACGACCCCGACGCATGGGTTCGCTACTATGCCTGCCAATCGCTGGGTAAGCTTGGTGTCGCTGACGCCCTGCCCGCGATCCGCGCCCTCCTCGATGACGCTGCCGGGCAAGTGAAAATGGCTGCCGTCGAGGCGCTGGCCGCTTTGCCTGGCGAAGCGGCGCGGCTCGCGCTTGCCCAGGCCGCTAGCTCGTCCGACCTAGACATTCAGCGCGCCGCCGTGGTCGGCGCGGGTGCGCGCGCCGAGCCCGAGCTCAGGCCGGTGCTGGTCGCCGCGCTCGCGAGCCCCGATGCCTCCATCCGCGTAGTGGCAGTTTCGAGCATCGCGCGCTTCGAGGATGCGGCGCCCGAGCTGGGTGCGGCTGCAAAGGATCCGGATTCGGGCGTTCGTGGCGCAGCGTTGGGCTTACTGGCGGCCCGCAGCGACGGCGCCGCGTCGCGCGCATTGCTCGGCTTGCTGGTGCGTCAGCCGGATTCTTCCAACGTCGTCGCGGCGTTGGCCCAAGACGTCGACGCTCGCATTGCGCTGATTCTCGCGTCGCTCGAGACGGCCGATGACGCCCTGGCCAGGTCGTTGGTCTCGGTACTATCGCGGTCGCCCTCGAAGCGGGGACGTGACGCGCTGGACGCCGCTTTTACTTCCAAAAACGTCGCGGCGCGGCGCGCGGCAGGCCGAGTACTAAGCCTGCTCTTCGACGATTCTGCCAAATCGAGCTTGGCGCGGGCCGCCCACTCAGACGAGGACGCCGAGGTGCGTAGGCTCTGCGCGGCGGCTCTGGCATGAACGCGACCCTGCCGCTGTCGCCCCAGGTGTTCTCGATTCTCAGCTCTTTGGTCGAGGAACGGCTCGGACTCCACTTCAACGTCGACTACCGCGATGTGTTGATCGAGAAGCTCAGCCCGCGCGCGCTCGAGCTCGGCTTCGAGTCCATGCTCGATTACTATTACTTCCTACGTTACGACCCCGCCGCCGACGCCGAGCTGCTAGCGGTAGCGGACGCGCTCACCATCAACGAGACCTACTTCTTTCGTGAACCCACCCAGCTGCGGGTTCTGGTCGAGGACAGGCTGGCGCCAGCCGTAGCTCAGGGGATGCGACCCCGCGTGTGGTGCGCGGCGTGCTCGACGGGCGAGGAGCCGCTCAGCCTCGCCGCGATGCTGGACGAGCGCGGCTTGCTGGGTCGTGTCGACCTTTTGGCAAGTGACGTCAGCGAGCGGGCGTTGCGTGTGGCTCGACGTGGCGTTTACGGGGCCCGTGCCCTACGCAGCTTCGAGACCCCACCGCCGTGGATCACCCGTGAAGGCGAGCTCAACGTCGCGTCGCCACGCCTGCGCGAGTCGATTGAGTGGCGGCTGATCAACTTGCTCGACGCTACCACCATCAAAGCGCTCCAGCCGTTCGACGCGATAATTTGCCGTAACGTGATGATCTATTTTCGCGACGAAACCATGCAAACGGTCGTCTCCCGATTGCACGACGCGCTCGTACCGGGCGGCCACCTGCTGATCGGCGCATCCGAATCGCTACTGCGGCTGGGCACGGCGTTCAGCTGCGAAGAACGTCGCGGCGCCTTCTTTTACCGCAGAGGCTCCAAATGAAGACGACGCGCGTGCTCGTCGTCGACGACTCGGCCTTCGCTCGAAAGGTGTTGCGCGACGTGCTGCAGGCCGTGCCCGGGCTGGAGGTGGTCGGAGTGGCACGCGATGGGCTGGACGCCTTGGCCAAGATCGAAGAGCTCGACCCCGACGTGGTCACGTTGGATTTGGTGATGCCGCACCTCGACGGTCTGGATACCCTGCGCGCCCTCGCGGGGCGGCCGCGACCACGAGTAGTCGTGGTGTGTATGGCCGAGGCCGACAGCGAGCAAGCACTAGCGGCGCTCGAGGCCGGCGCGGTGGACGTCGTGCACAAGCCGACCGCATTGGCGACGGGCCGCTTGTATGACCTATCGAAGGAACTAGTTTTCAAGGTGCAAGCCGCAGCCGAAGCCCGGCCGACGCCGGTCCTGCTGGCTCCGCCGGCGCCACCGCCGCGCCTGACTCGGCACTACCGCGGCACGCGAGATCTACTGGTGGTCGGCGCATCCACCGGCGGGCCACAGGCCATCACGAGGTTGCTCAAGGGCCTGCCCGCTGACTTTCCCATGCCGATCGCGGTCGTCGTGCACTTGCCGGCCGGATTTACCCACAGCTTTGCCGAGCGCCTGGACAATGAGTGCGCGCTTCACGTGGTCGAGGCGACGCAGGGCGTACGGCTCACGCCGGGCGTGGCGGTGATTGCCCGCGGCGGCTTGCACTTGCGGGTATTGCGCGATAGCGCCGGCTTGTATGGCTCGATCAGCGAGCAGCCGTCATCGCTCCACCGTCCATCGGTAGACCAGCTGTTTTCGAGCGCCGCCAGCGCCGCACCAGGCCGGGTGCTGGGGGTCGTCCTCACCGGCATGGGCGACGATGGGCTGGTCGGAAGCCGCAAGCTGGCGGAGGGGGGCTCGGAGCTAATCGTCGAGACCGAAGCTTCGTGCGTCGTTTACGGCATGCCGAGGGTCGTGCAAGAGGCGGGACTCGCTAGCGGGCAGTTTCGTAGCGAGGACATGGCTTCCGCAGTCCTCGACCGCGTTTAGGGCGCTTAACGGCGGCTGGTCCAGCCCGAGCCTGCCCGCGGGCGTTGGTCACTCGGGCAGCTCACGATACACCGCCGCCAAGGTGGCGCCGTACGCAACGTGCGCGGCGATCATCGACGTGGGCCTGCCTGGGCGATCATTCCGAGGCGCGGGCATGAGGCCGGCTTTGGGCAGCCAGCCCGCGTAGTTGCTGGCCCAAACCGCAAGACCGAACGACGCGCCTCCCAGCGTCGTTTGGCGGCTAGCGGGCAACAGCGCAAACACGCTGCCCATCGTGGCTCCAAAGCCGAAATGCGCCAACACTGCCGCCGCATCCAGCAGCTTGCCCCGGGGCCGGCCGCCTACCAGGGGCGCCATAAGGCGTCGCACGAGGCGTCTTGGTGGCGGTTCGCCCAACACGCCCATACGTTTTGCGCCAAGCATGACCGCAGACATGGCAACGGTGGCGACGAGGCCCGCGGCCGCGCCCTCCAGAAGCCTCAGCGGGATTCGTCGCATGACCTGCTCCCTTCGAGCGAGAGCTGCCGCCCCGGTGGTAAAGACGCGAGTCGGTTGTAAGTAGCCATCGCCTGCCGTCTGAGCAACCCACGTGCCAAGCCCTACGCGTCGTCGACCAACGCCAACAGGCCGCGCAGCGGAAGCTCCGCCCACAGCGGACGGTTGTCGAGCTCGTAAAGCAGCTCGTACAACGCCTTTTCGACCAAGTAGATTTGCAGGGTGGGCCTGAATTTTTCACGCACGCCCGCAGCAAAGGCCGCGTTTTCGGCGCTATCCAGGTAGCTGGTCGTAAAATTCGCGGCGCATGCCTGGTAAAAGTAGCGCGCCCAAGGCTCCAGCTGCGCGCGGTCTTCTGGGCGAATTTGTGCCCCCGGAAGAGGCATGGTGAGCACTCCGAACGCGGCGTAGTGGAACGAGCGAATCATGCCGGCAACGTCGGCCAGCGGCGAGCGCAAGCGGCGGCGCTCGACGGGTGTTCGCCCGGGCTCGCCCTCGAAATCGATGATGTAAAAATCGTTACCCGTGTACAGCACCTGGCCCAGATGATAGTCGCCGTGCGTGCGCATGCGTTGGCCCGACAACGGCTGCTCGAGCGCGTAGTCGAGGATCTTCCGCAGCCCCTGCCTGCGCGTCAAAACGCCGAGCGCGAGTGACCTAGCGGGCTCGGGCAGCGTGACCGCCTTGAGTGCGTCCAAGCCCTTGGCGCTGAGGTTGCGCACCGATTGATAGAACGCTCGGCTGCTGAGCGCGTTGAATGGCTTGGGTGAGCTTGGCCCCCCTTGCGAGCTTTCGAACAGTGCCGTGTGCAGCTCCGCCGTGCGCCGCCCCAACAGCCGGGCAAGGGGCAGTAAATCGAGCAAACCCTCGACCGGCAGCTCCGGCTGCAGCAGCGTCGGCGTCGCCGGTGCAAATTGCCCGAATTTTCCGGTGAGCGCGCTCTCGTAGAAACGCTGCGCGTGATCGATGACCAAGTGCCAAGCGTCACCTTCGTTTGGCACGAAGCTTTCACTCATCCACAGCGTGCCCGTACCACCGGGTAGCTCGACGTCGAGACGAGCCTCTAGCAGCGGCACATTCGGAGCCTGCTTCGCAGCGCGAAGGGACTCGAGTACTTCCACCTCCAAGCTGCGGGCGGGCTCCGGTAGCCGCAAAAGCTTGCCGACCAGCTGCTGGCCAAACACGAACGACGTGTTGCTCTGCTCGGTACCCAAAGGCTTCACGGGCTGGGGCGACGGAAGCGGCTCGGCGCAGTAGCGGTGGCCACGGACCTTCAGCACCTTGCCTAGCAAGGTCTGCTGGGTGAATGCGAGCTGGTGCAAGGCCTGCGCTACCTCCGGAGACTGCGAGGCGTCGCACAACCAGCCCGGCGAGGCGTCCGCCGTCAACCTCAACAGCGCCCCCTCCGGCTGCTCGGAAACCGAAACACTGCGTAGGGGCAGCGTATACGTTTCTGAGTCGCCCTCGGCGAAGTGAACCGCCACGAACACGAGCCACGAACGGGCTGCCCCGGCGGGTCGCTCGCTTTGAAGCTCCAGAGCGTCCAGCAGCCGCGCCCGCGCGAGGGAACGAGATTTACTGCGGAACCAGCGCTGGGCGGGCAGGAAGTCCGCGAACAGGGCCTCGAGCGGGGAACCTTCTGCAAACAGCTCTTCCAGCGTGCCCGCATACTCGCTGACGGGGAACGCGGCCGCCGGCCCGACCGCTCTGCGGTGTTGTCGCGTTAGCTCGCCGGAAAGCGAGAACCACAACGCGTCATGTCCGCCCAGCGTCAGGCGATAGGGTTGCCCGTCGATGACGGGGAATACTCCGTTGCCCAACAGCTCGACCGGCGCCCTGCCCGTGTACTCGGCCAGCCCCAGCTCGACCCACTGCGGATAACGCGAAAGATTGACGACGACCAGCAGCGTTTCATGCGAGCTCTCGCGCAAAAACGCCAGCACCTTGCGGTTATCCGGTGCAAGCATGCGCAGCGAGCCGCGCCCAAAAGCGGGGTGCTGCTTGCGTAGTGCAATCATCCGCTTCATCCACCACAGCAACGAGCTGCCGTTTTGTTCCTGTACCTCGACGTTGACCGTCTCGTAGCGGTACTCGGGATCGGTGATGGTAGGTAAAATCAGCTTTTGCGGGTTGGTTCTCGAGAAACCACCGTTGCGGTCGGGACTCCACTGCATGGGCGTTCTCACGCCGTCGCGGTCGCCGAGGTAGGCGTTGTCGCCCATGCCAATTTCGTCGCCGTAGTAGAGCACGGGCGTGCCAGGTAGCGAGAACAGCAGCAGGTTCATCAGCTCGAGGCGTCGGCGGTCGTTTTCCAGCAGCGGGGCCAAGCGCCGGCGAATCCCCAAGTTGATGCGGGTCTGACGATCGGCCGCGTAGCGTTCGACCATGTAGTCGCGCTCCTCATCGGTCACCATTTCCAGCGTCAACTCGTCATGATTGCGCAGGAAAATCGCCCATTGGCACGATTCCGGAATGGCCGGCGTCTGCTCCAGAATGTCCGCGATTGGGTAGCTGTCCTCCATGCGCAGGGCCATGAACAGCCTGGGCATGAGCGGAAAGTGAAAACACATTTGGCATTCGTCACCCGCCCCAAAATAGCGAGCAGCGTCTTCCGGCCACTGGTTGGCCTCGGCCAACAGCATGCGGCCTGAAAAGCTGAGTTCGATGTGCGCGCGGAGGTCGCGCAAGAACCCGTGGGTCTCGGGTAGGTTCTCGCAGGTCGTGCCCGCGCGCTCGAACAAGTACGGCACGGCGTCGAGCCGCATACCGTCCACACCAAGCGAAAACCAAAAGTCCACCACCTCCAACATGGCGGCTCGCACGTCTGGGCTATCGAAGTTCAAGTCAGGCTGGTGGGAGAAGAAGCGATGCCAAAAGTAGGCCTTCGCGACTGGGTCCCATGCCCAATTGGCGGTCTCGTAGTCTTGGAAGATGACCCGGGCCTCGGCCCACTGTTGAGGGTCGTCGCTCCACACGTAAAAATCGCGCTCCCGCGAACCGGCTGGCGCGCGCCTGGCGCGTTGGAACCAGGGGTGCTGGTCCGAGGTGTGATTCAGCACTAGCTCTGTAATTACCTTGAGCCCGCGGGCATGCGCTTCTGCGAGCAGCTCGCGAAAGTCATCCAAGGTACCTACCGCCGGGTGGACGGACATGTAGTCGGCGATGTCGTAACCGTCGTCCCGCAGTGGAGAGGGGTACAAGGGCAGCAACCAAAGCGCCGAAACACCCAAATCTCGCAGGTAGTCGAGCTTCTGAATCAGCCCGCGCAAGTCCCCGACACCGTCGCCGTTCGAGTCATAAAATGAGCGCACCCGCAGCTCGTAAATGACTGCGTCCTTGTACCAATCGGCTTCGGTCATGAATTGCTTTCGTTCAAGGCGTGTACCGCTTGCACCGCGTAGCGCTGCTTCGGGTATCACCCCGTAGGTTGACCGCGGGGGCGCATTTTTGAGGCAAAACGACCAGGCGCGACAAATTGCGACGCTCAGTGTTCATCGTTCGGGCTGAGAGCCGGAATGACCCGCGGCGGTGTCTTACCTCCCTGAGGCTCGCGCGCGCACGCGAAAGCCA
>JAYUYU010000850.1:0-20166 GCA_043752365.1 Myxococcales bacterium
GGCGACCTCGATTTGTCGGCGTTTCGCAGCAACACGTTCTTGCTGGAGTGGCCGCCGCGTTCGGGCAAGCAGCGTGAATTTCCCGAGGTCGATCGCGCCGAATATTTCGGCATCGAGCAGGCGCTGCTGAAAATGCATCCCGCCGAGCTACCGCTGCTCGAACGGCTGCTGCAGCTGCTGCAGAGCGAACCACGCAGCGGTTGAGATGGTCGAAAACAACTCTGGGCGCTTAGCCAGCGTCCCGCCGGCGTGACGTTGGTAGCGTTACTGGCACTGACGCCCTGGCCGGGCGGCGACCAGAAGCGGCTGTCAGTGCGGTAAGGCTGGTTTGCCCGGCTTGCTTGCGCTGTTCTTGTCGGGAGCGGGACTACCGCTCTCCACCTGCTTGCGTTGCTCGAGGCGTTTGATGGTGCGGTCCGCGTGCTGGGCCAAGCTCTTGTCGGGGTCCTTCAGCAACGATTGAGCCCGCTTGAGCGTCTTGTCGTCGGGCCATTGGTAGGCGAGGGACGCAAGCGCCACGCTGCGCGTCTGTGAGTCCAGCTTCTTCGTTGTGACGACGGTGTCGAGCAAATCACGGTTGCGCTCGCACTGTTTCTGGGTGGCGCCGCCCGCTTCGCGTAAGTTCGCAGCACTGCACAGGTCGCGGAACGCACTGAGCTCGCCGGCGTTGAACTGACCGGCCTTCAGCGCCTTCTCGCCGCGCTCTAAAAGCGCGTCGACGAACTCGCCGCCACAGCTGCTGAGCAGCCCGGCCGCGCGTGTCGCCACGTTCGGCCGCGGATCTTTGAGGAGCTCTGCCGCCCACGGGCAGATGGCCGCCTTCTCAGTCTGGGTCCAGGCGTACATGTTCTGGGGCGCTTCGAGGGCAGCGAACGACAAAGCGGAGTTGTTGTCCTTGACGAGCTGCTGGATTTTTCCAAAAACGTCCAGCCGGCCGTGGGTCATGATGTAGCGGTAGCCGAGCGGGCGTAGCTCGGTTTGGTCGGCGCGATCGAGCGCCGCATACAAATCTTCGCGTTGGCCGGCCAAAGTGGCTGCAAGCACGGCCGCTGGTAGCGCTTGGCGCGCCAAGGCTTTCGGCGCCTTGAGGGCTGCAGCCAAGAGGGCTTGGGCCTGGGGGGCGGGAACCGCACCTACCTTTATGTCCGGACCCCACGGTGAACGAAAGGCGCCATTCAGTAGGTGGGCAGTAACCACTTGAACGGATGGATTCGAATCAGCTAGGGCATGAGCCAGAGTGCCCACGGCCGCCGGGCGAGAACGCTGGCTGGCTACGAATTCGCTGATCAGCCGCCTGTTCTCACCCTGGGGGCAGGTAAGGTTGCCAGCAACTGCGTCCACTTTGCACGCCTGGGCAATGTCAGCCAGTTGCTTGAGTAGGTCGGCGTCGACGTTGGCAGGGAGGCTGGGTGGCCGAGCACTCGCCGACGTTGCGACCGGCGCGCCCTTCTTCCTTTGCCCGCAGGCCGACAAGGAAACACCGCCGACCCCAATCGTCGTGCACACCAACGCCGCCAATATTCGCTGTCTCATCACCGTCCCGTTGCGCCATTAACACGTTCTTCGTTCGCCAAGTAAGCGTTTCAATTGGGCCAAGTTCCGTGGTACGAAAACACCCGAGTAGTGGGAGTCGCTAGGCGAACCAGGTCGGACGGACGGAAAAATTGATCGGTGGGAAGGCAACTGGGAAGCTGAGGAGCATCGCTCGCGCGATGCTGCGGCGTACCTTTCCCTTCACGGTAGCTGCCTTGGCGCTGACCTTGTTCAGCTTCCTACATGCCCGAGCCCAGAACGGTGGGGCCGCTCCTGTAACGCTCGACATTCATACCGTCGTACCGCTCCGCGACAACCCGAGCGCCGCCAACTACGAGCTTTCAATCTCCGACTGCACGCGCGTCGTTACAGTCGACGTGGATCTGGGCAGCAGCAAGCGCACCCTTGGCACGGGCGACTTGAGCCGTGTGCCGGGCGGCTCGGCCGCCTGCAACGCCCGCTTCGACTTGAGCGGAGCGCGCTTGCTGCAGCCTGCTGTTACGCTGCGCTTCAACGACGGCAGCGCGCAGCAGTACAGCGAAGCCTTTTCGCTCGAGCCGACGGCGCCGGAGCTCACGTTCGAAGGCGTGGCGCTCACCAGCGTGGGGGGCGAGCAGCACCTCAACGTGACCGTCACCGCCCGCGACAATGTCGATCTGTCGTCGGTTACGTTCGACGTCGTGGGCCTCAAGGCCTCCGACTTGCGAGCCGTCGGTGGCGTGGTGGAAGCCGCAAGGAACAGCGCTTTCGCCAAGCTGTTGGTGCCAGCAAAGGTTCGCCCCAACCGCGACGGCCAAACAGAGTTCAGCGTCAGCATTCCGGTGTCCTCGCGGCTCACTGCAGACGAGATCGCCCACGATGGCGTGGTCATGCTCGACGTCGCGGCGCTCGATGCGTCGGGCAACGAGACGCGTCTGTCGCGCATCGCCTTTACCGGCGGTGACGTGAAGGAGGAGGTCCAGGGACTACGCGCCAACCCGTCGCGCATCATTTTCACGAGCTTGCTCGAATCGGCTACCGTCGTGCCGACCGTCGATTTTCAGTTTCGCGGACCGACCGCGCTGCGCGGCCTGGGTACAGGCGCCAGCTACGAGTCGTCGCACCCCAACTTGGTGGCTGTGTCGCGGGCCGGCGTGGTCACGCCAATGGCCGAGACCGGAGCCGTTCAAGTTCGAATCACGGTCGGCTACCCCGGCGCTGCCAGTGTGCAGATTCCGGTCGAGGTGAATCAGAGCAAGCGTTTGGTGCGCCTGGAAACGGGCGACCCAGGTAGTGACGCACTCGAGTTGCAGCGCCTCAACGCGTGGTACCCGCTGCCGCCCGTCTTCGGAGTATTCGACGACGGTAGTCGTCTGCTCGTGACCGATCAGTTCCCTCGGGACGTCGCGCTCGAGCCGGCCGCCACCGGCCTGCTGAGCTACGATGAAAAACGTGGGCTCAACGCGGTTACCATCATTCCAGCCCAGTCGCCGCTCAAGCTGACGCTAAGCCTGCGTAGCCAGCCCAACGTCAAGACCGTTCTGAACGTCACGGCTCGAGACGGCGCGCCAGAGGTCAAGCTGTTGTGCCCTGCGACCGTGTCTCCGGGAGAGCAGCTCAAGGTGAGCGCGGTGCCTAAGGACGACGTCGGTGTCGCCAAGGTCGAATTCCTGCTGAACGACGGCGTGCTCAGCGAGCGGTCCTCCGCCCCGTACGAGGTGGCGCTGCAAATCTCCGACCAGACCTTGAACCAGGTGCTGCCGATCCGGGCGCGCGTCTGGGACAGCGCTGGCCAGTCAGTCGACTCCGAGCAATGCCAGACCCGCGTGGTCGCCAAGCCGGACCTCAAGGTGCCGCATCTCGACTTCGAGTACCCGACCCCCCTGCAGCGGGTGGTAGAGAAGCGCCCGCTCCGGCTGCAGATGGGTACAACAGTCGGGTCCGGCGGAAGCACGGGCGTCACTTACGTCGAGTTCTTCATCGAGGGCGTCCTCGTCGGAGACAGCCGCTTCCCGCTGTATGAGGTAGACCCGAAGACGAAAATCACGCACGAAATTTGGCGATACGACGGTGTTGCCCCGGAAATTGCAACACACGAATCGTCGCGCGCGGCCTACGGCGTCGTGCACCAAGGAGGCGCGTCCAAGCAAAGCGAAGGTCGTCTCTTTCGCATCGTCGAGGATACGCAGCCGTCTGTGAGCATCGTCGCGCCTCGCAATGGCGAAGGTGTGAGCGTAGGAGAGACGGTATCGATCTCGATTCAGGCGGCGGACGACACGCTGGGCGCTGGCTTGAGCGCGCGACTCCTGCTCGACGAGCAAGTGTTCGCCCAACATCATTTTTCGGATCCGGCGCGCAAGTTTGCGGATGCGACCCTCCAGCAGATCGACAGCTTCACGTTTTCCCTACCCATCGACGCTTCCATGCTGGGGCGCCAACTGACGCTGCGGGCGTCCGTCATCGACCAAGCCGGGCAGGTCTCCGAGTCGGAGAACGTCACTGTCATCGTGCGCGGTGACCAGCCGCCCGGCGTGGCCATCACCGCACCCGTGGAGGGTTCACACCAAATCGGTGGTCAGCCGCTTGAGCTTCGCGTCAACGCGACCGACGATGTCGGCGTCCAGCGCGTTGATTTTTTCGTCGAGGGGCGCCTCGTGGGCTCCGACGCCACCGCCCCGTACACGACTACGATCAGCACGGAGCCGGTAAAGGTCGAGCAACGTCTCACGGTGTCGGCACAGGCGCTCGACGCGGGCGGTCACGTGACGACGGCGTCCGACGTTCACGTGACGTTGGGTAAGGACGAGCAACCGCCGGTCATCAACATCGTTTCGCCGACCCTAACAGGCACCGAGGGCGGGGCCGACGTGGCCGAGGTGGTCGAAAGGTCGACGATTGTCCTCAAGCTGGCTGGCTACGACAACATCGACACTACGCGACTCGAGCTGCGTGGCGTGCGCAAGACGGCGAGCGGGCTCCTGCTCACCGGCGCGACCGCTGACCTCCTCACCGGCGACGACTTAGCTCCGCAATCGGTCCCAGGCGCCTTACACGCCTACTCGGCGCTGCGTCTGGTCGAGGTGCCGCCCTTCTCGGCCGCACCCGCCGTGCTCGTCGATCATTACCCGCTGGCCGCCACCGCTTGGGATGCCGTCGGAAATTCTTCGACGGCCCGGGTAACCGTCACGGTGCGCGGTGATCAGGCCCCGGTGGTAGTCGAGGCGCGCGCGGAGCGCGAGACATTGAGCCAGTTCGACCCGCTTCGGTTGTCGGTCTTTGCAACCGATGACCTTGGAGTGGACCGAGTGACCGCCAAGTTCTTCGTCGATCACGCCGTCTCGCCGTCGGCGACGATCACCAAAGACGTGACTCCAGCTGCGCTCAAGCTGCAGCAGCCGATCGAGCTCGACCTGTCGACGTTGGGGTTGTCGAACGTCGACCACGTGATTTACGCCGAAGTCATTGCTCGCGACAACCGCGGCAAAGTCAGTAGCCCCTATTCCACCCGCGAATTTCAGGTTCCGGCTGATCGTACCCCGCCGGTGGCCAGCATTTTCTCGCCGGTTCCGGGGACGACGCTTTACTCCGGCGATGACCTGACCTTGAGCTTCCGGGCGGTCGACGACACCCGCCTGAAATCGGTCGAGCTGAAAAACGAGGGCCTGAGCCTTGGTACCAAGACCTTTAGCTCCAACCAGGAAAGCGGCAGCTTCAGCTACAAAGTACCGCAAGGCATTGCCAGCCTCACCTTGACGCTGGTAGCGCGCGACTTCTTCGGCAACGTGGGACAACACGCCTTCGCGTTCCCGGTGGTATCCGACGAGCCGCCGAAAATCGAGCTGCGAAGCCCTCCGCCAGGCTCGCGCATGACCGAAGGCGAGCAATTCACGCTGAACGCGTCCGTCACCGACAACCGCGAGGTGACCCAGGTGGTCTTCTTCGTCCGCGCGGGCACGGCTTACACGTTCCAGCGGCGCTTCACCCAGTCAGAACTGGCCGCCAGCGCCGGCCAATACCTCAGCGTCCCGATGCGTGTACCGCACCGGGCCGAGGGTGGGGAGGCGCCTTTTGAAGTCGGCGTGCGCGCCACCGACAACAACGGCCTCACGTCCGAGACGCTGCTGGAGCTCGACATCCTGGATGATCTCGAAGCGCCAGCCTTGCGTATGGACCGCCCGAACGAGACTCAGCGCGTGATGCCGGGCGGTGGCTTCAAGGTCCAGGGCGCGGGTGATGACAACTTCTACATCGGTGAGCTGACGCCTACCTTGCGTGACGCCCAGGGCGTGGAAACCAAGCTCGACTGGAGCGGGCTGAATCGCAAAGAGCACGTCGAAAAGATCCAAGTTGCCAACCCCGGCACCTTCGGCAAGACCGTCGTCGGCGAACGCTACTACCTCGACTACGAGGGAAGCATCATCATCCCGGCAAGTTTTGCCAACCGGGTCGGGGAGACCTTCAGCTTCTTCGTGCGTGGCCAGGACAATGGCTACAAATCAATCGACACGCAGTCGATATCAGTCGTGATTCTTCGCGACGAAGTGGGGCCGAAGATCAGCTTCACGTCGCCAACCAGCCAGCTGGTCCAACGCTCGAAGGTGATGGTGGCGGCCAGTATTACCGACAACGTGGCGGTCGCTTCTTACTCACTGTACCTGAACAATAACACCCAGCTGCTCAAGCGTGAGACTGCGCTCAACTCACCTGGCGTCAGTGTCAATTTCGAGCTGGATACCTCCGCCTACGATTCTGTACTTCGAAATCAGTTCACCCTTTTCGTCGAAGCTACCGACAAGGCGGGCAACAACTCCACGCAGAGCCTGGTGGTAAGCGTAGTGGCGGATCAGGCACCGCTGATCACGCTGGTGGACTCAGCGCCCGAAGAGAAGGTGACGGCCGGCGGGCTCTGCTATCAAACGCTCAAGGTTACCGACGATTCGGCAGATCTGGGACCGATCAACACGTTCTCGGTCTACACCTCCTTCGCCGACCTCGACCTGCGCGCCCCGCAGGGCTTGGTCGAGAAGCGCCAGGGCCAAAACTTCCCGTATATGTCCTTTACGTACCCGGAAGCCACAGCGCTGCCGGGGCGTTTGATGCTCGGTGACGAGCCACTCTTGGTGGCAGCGGACGGCAAACTGCTGGTCTACCCGAGCCAACTAAACGGTACCGGCCAACTACGTCTGGAGCTTCCGCCGGGCCAGCGCGCGACCTTCCGCGTGCGAGCGCTGGACGCCGACGCTTGCGCGGGCGCGGAACGCCAAGTCACGCGCGGGGATGTGCTTCCCCTCACCGACGTGTCAGGCGCGCGGTTTGCCGAGGTGGAAATCGAAGTCACGGACGCTCAAGGCAAACTCGTGCCGAGTTTTCTGCGGCACTTGCGCTTCGACGGCTCGGACTTGAGCCAAGCAGGCCAATACGTTGGGCAGCTCGGTTCGCATAGCGTCCCACCCATGGCGCTGCGGCTGGGCGCCCTGGTGGCGGACGCCGACGCGGTCGCGTTCGTGACGGCGGACCCCAACACCCCCGGCCGCTCCGGCAACTTCGACATCTCCCAGAACGAGTATGTGCCGGTCGCGTTCGACGTGCGTGACGTAGCGCTGTTCGCTCACGCCGTCGATGTACGCTCGGATCAGCGCGGCCCGGTCGGCTTGACGTCGCTCATCACGCGCTTGGTCGTCGAAGACGAAGAGCGGCCGCAGGTCAAGATCACCGGCCCCGCAATGGGCGCGACTGTCGTGCCGGCGCAGCGCGTACTAGTTAGCGCGCAGATTCTCGACGACAGCCGTAGCGTCGCCACCGTTACGTTGTTTCAAAATGGCGTTCAGGTCGCGCAAGTAGCCGGCCAAACCGGTGTCAGCAGCTACACGTTCCCGTTCAACGTCCCGCGTGACTTGGGCAACGGTCAGATCGAGCTGCAGATTGTGGCCACGGATTTCGCCGGCAATAGCTCGAGCGACAACGTGAGACTGCCGGTCGAGCGCAACCAGCGCCCGGTGGTCGACTACGTGCGGTTCCAGACGGGCGACCGCAGCTACGACACGGCCGATCGTTTGAATTACGGCGAATTTTGGGTGCGCTACGGAGCCCACTTCGCCCTCACGACCGACCTTTCGGACGACTCGGGGCTAGCCGAGATTGCGATCTGGAAGACCGACACCGTGGGGCAGAAGCGGGGTGCACCCGTCTTCCGGCAAACCTACGGCGCCCCTTGCCTCAGCCTGCTGCCGCGGCACGACCGGCCCACAGCCGACATCGAATTCAAGGAGCCTCAGGCCACCAACTATCGTGTTGTCTTGACCGACAATTACGGGCTCGAGCATTCACGCGACTTCTTGGTGCACCCGCTCGAGAACATGTCGCCCGAGATTCGCGTTGTCGCTCCGGCCGAAGACCAGGAGATCGTCGCCGGGGCCTTCTGGTTGAGAATGGGCGTTGTTGCGACGGACGATGCTCTTCTCGACCCTAAGAAGCTCGACGTGTACGTGGACGGGGTGCTGCTGGGCGGAGGGCTGACAAAGACCGAAGAAGACTTCGGGGGGCCCGGCGCATTGGGTCAGGGCTTTGCGTCGATGTACGACAGCATCGAGCGCAAGTATTCGATCGATTTGGCCAGCGCTTACGGCACTGCTAGCAGCCCCTTTGCTCTACGTTTGGTGGGCACTCTGGCGATCCCATCCGGCCTGATCAAGACCAGCGAGCCAGTGAGCATTCGCGTGGTCGCGCATGACGCCGAAGGCGCTGTGGGCAGCCATTCCATCACTTTCCACGCCGTCTCGGATCTGACCAACCCCGAGATTGCCGTGACCCGACCCGAGCCCGGGTTTGGAGCGCGAGATGGCTCGGACTTCACGTTGGGCTTTCGCGCCTACGACAACGTCAAGGTCGAGCGCATCGAGTTGTCACAAGCCTACGGTGCGCGCGCGGCCGGCGGTGCCTACCAGCAGACGCCCTACGGGGCTCCCTTTCGAACGGTCAGCGGCATCGAGCCCAGAGACCACGTTACGACCACGACGCAGAACGTCGATACGCCCGAATTCAGCCAGCTTATCAGCGTCGATCGTCTGTTCGAGATCGCCACCGTGCTGCCCGGTATCGACCTCGGCACCGCGCCGCAGGTCGATCTTTGGCTGAAGCTGACCGCGTTCGACGCGGCCGGCAACCGCCGAGAGAAAGAGATCAAGGTGCCCGTCTTGCCCGACGAGCGGCCGGTGGTGGACGTGATAACGCCCAAGGTCGGGCAAAAAGTGGTCGAGAGCAGCAAGCTGACTGTCAACGTCAACGCGTTCGACGATGTCGGCATCGCCTCGCTGCGGCTGCGTGTCCTGCGCGAAGGGGTCGAAATCTTCAATCTTCGCTCGACCACGTCACCGTTCTCCTTCCAGGTCCCGCTGCCGCCTTTCGACGCAGAAGTCCCGGCCAAAAATCGGCTGACGTTGGACGTCGAGGCCATCGATACGTACGGCGACAAGCTCGGCGACGCGGACCGCCACGTCGCGCGCGAGACCTTCGACGTCGAGGTCGTACGCGACGAAGCGCCAATTGTAGCGATTGGTCTGCCCGTCAACGGCTCCAGTCAGGTCGAGGGCAAGCCGATGGTGGTCGAGGTCAATGCGACCGATGACCTGCAGATCGCCCAAGTTGCGTTGAACGTGGGCGGGCTGATCAGCGGTGACAGAACGCTGATCGACACCAGCTATCCGTTCGAGTTTCTGGTCGATGTTCCGTTCGGTCAGGCCGGGCGCGACGTAGTGCTGAGCGCTAGCGCTACCGAGCTGCGTTACGCCGGGGCCCCGCGCAGCGTGAAAACAGCGGTGCCGACCGTCGTCCACATCGGCAAGGACAGCTTGCCTCCAGTCATAACGGTACGGTCCCCAGCCGAAGCCCTGGCGACCGCGACCGAACGCCGTGAACTCAAGTACTTGGCCGAGGTGAACGACAACGTCAAAGTGTCAACGGTCCAGGTCAGCTTGTTCGCCGACATGGATCTGAACGGCAATTATACCGCCAACGAGCAGCTGGGCACGTCGCTTCAGGTGTCGGGTCCGTTCGGCGGCACCTTCGCTCTCAAGTCTTTTGCCGACTACGGAGTGCCGAAGGAACAGCACAACGTGCCCCTGAGGCTGGAGTGGTCGGCCAAGGATGGGGCTGGCAACGAAAGCAAAGCGTCGCGCAACGTCAACCTGGTGCGCAATGCGCCGCCCGCCATCACTCAGATTTCGCTACTCGACGTGCGCGGCTTCAACCTCGGCAACATTTCGGAGTTGACCGAGGGCCGGCAAGTGCTCGTGAACGTCTCGGCGAGCGATCTCGAGGTCGGTGTGGACAGCTCGCGCTTGCTGTCCGCGCTCGGCGTTAGTCCCGTCAGCGCCGACTACCAGTTGGTAGGAGAGGACCGCGTCGCGCCGTTCCAGTTCAATCTCCAGGTGCCACGCGGGCACGTCAACGAGCGCCTGAATTTGCGCGCGACGGCTGTCGATGTGGACGGCTTCAGCTCCGACCCGTCTTCGCCACGCAGCATCACGATCAAGCCAGACTTGCCGCCCACCGCCAAGATCGTCAAACCGTTCAACGACGAATCAGCGGTCATCGACGGGCAAGACCTAGAGATCTTCGTCGACGCGCGTGACGACTTGGGGCCCGAAGGCTTGGACCGGGTCGTGTTCTACGTCAACGACGCGCCGCTCGCGACCGCGTACGACTCGTACGGAAAAATCACGGGCTCGGCCGCGCAAGAGAGCATCTACCGCGCGGTCATCCACCCTCCTGCTGGCGCGCAGGGCTTCGTCATCCACGCGGTTGCGTTCGACAAGCTGGGCCAATCGAGCAAAACCGATCCGGTCCGCGTCGGCAAGGTTGAAGATACCGTCAAGCCGGAGCTCAGCGTCCTGGTGCCCGCTTCTGGCGAGGTGCTGACGGTCGCTTCCTCGCTGCGCGCTCACGTCGCGGTGCGCGACATTGGCGTCGCTTCTGAACGTAGCGTGCGTATGGCTCTGCGGCGCGAGTACCAGGTTGGTCGTTGCGGCGAGGGCAACAGCTGCGACGTGGGCACGTGCGTAAGCGGCCTGTGTCGCGCGGACTGCAACCCCGCCGAGGGTGGCTGTAGCGGCGCCAGCGAAGGGCAATGGCTGACGCTCGCCAGCCGTGAAGTCGAGCTCGTCGAGGACGGCGCCGGGCACGACCTCAAGAACCACTACTACTCGTACCGCAGCGTCATCATCGATTCGAACGTGATGAAACGCACCGGCGCACGGAATGAACGAGTGGCGACGCAAACCCGTTGCATCACCAAACGCCACACGGCGGAGTCGACCACGTACCACGAAGTGGGTATGTCGATGTCGAAGCGCACGCTGTTGTCCCCCGACGGCCAACGGAATCTAGGGATGGCTAGCGAGCCCTACTACGGAGCCATCAGTCAATTCCGTGGACCTTCGCGCACGGGTTCGATGATTGGGGCGTGGTCGCTGAGCGATCCGCTGCGGCGAGAGCCGGGCCTCGGCAACGAGTATTCGATGTCGGGTGGTAACGCGACTGGCATTTTTATCGCGGACTCCGCCTTTGAAATGCTGATGCCCGACGGCTCACGAGTAGACGGCGATGGCAACGCGTTCCTCTATTCATCGCTGACGAACGGGGCGATGGAAGTTTTTCGCGGCACCATCGGGGAGCTGCACGCCGACGCGAACCTCGTGCTCGCCGGCAAGACCGGCGACGTGGGGCCGTCAAAGTTCAGTGACTCGGTTTTTCTCAGCCAGCTGAGCCTCGAGATCGCGAGAAACCCAGCTTCGGGCGGGCTCTATCCGCAGAACGGCAGCGGCGAGCTGTTGATGTTCAGCAACGTCAACGCCGACGAGAACTTCGGCATCCCCTACACGCTCGCCAGCCGGGTCGATATGCCGTTTTTGCAGGTGCTCGGCGTCACGCGCAAGGACGACCTGGCGCTCGTCGCCAACGGCGCCGGCGGCGTTCAAGTCGTCGATATCAGCTCGCTTGCCACCCCGTATCGCGTCGGCTTCATCAAGCCCAACGGCTTTGCGCGGGACGTGGCGGTGCGCGGCCACTACGCGTACATCGCAGCTTCGCAAGAAGGCGTAGTCGTGGCCGATATCGCCGATCCGGCACTGCCTATCGTCACCAAACTCGACACGCTCGGCGTCGCGAATCGTCTGTTCATCGAGGGCGACCGCCTGTACGTGGCGAACATGGTCGGCGACGCGGGTGGTGGCGTCTCCGAGCTCAACGTGATTGACATTGCCGATCCGCTGCAGCCGCGGCATTTGCGGTCGATTTCACTGGTACCGGAGGAGGTCGGGCTGGTGCCGGACGGCGCTTACGACGTCGCCGTGAGCGGCGGTCGCGCATTCGTGACCGTTCACTATTCTGACCAAGAAGATAGGCCGGCGCAGTCTGCCCTGCAGATCATAGATCTTTCCAACGCCGACGACCCGCTCGCAGACGCCACGATTCCGGTGATCATCGACAAGCAAGCGACGCCGACCGCGTTCGGTCCGCGTGGTGTGGCGATTGGTGATGGCGCGGTCCAGGTTGCCGCAGGGCACCAAGGCATCGCGCGAGTCGACCTGCCATCGTTGACGGTGCTGGAGCACGCTCCGCTCTTGGCGGAGTCAGGCGTGCGCATGGATCTCGACAAGATTCGTGTCGAGTTCTCGGGCGCGATCAAAACGGACGCCAACCTGTCCGACTACGTGCGTGTGCAAACGCTCGACCCTCAGATCGGCGAAAACGTCACCGCACAGCTGTTCGACGTCAGCTTTGGCCAGCGCGATGGCAAACCCTCGCGGCTCGCGCTCGAGCTGACGCGCCGCGCGGACGCCACCCTAGACCCGAAGACGCAATACTTCGTGACGGTGTTGGCAGGCTTGCCGGCCGTCTCAGGCCTGCCACTACAGACCGATTTCGTCTTCAACTTCACCACGGTGCTGCAAGCCGGCTCCTCTGCCCCAGACATCGTGGCGGTGGTGCCCGATCAGGGCGGCATCGAGGGTGGTACTAGCGTCGTCGTCTCCGGCACCGGCTTTGGTGGCGAGCCACAGCTGTACATCGGTGGGCAGCGGTTGGTGATCGACAAGGTGTTCGCCGCCGCTCCCGCGCAGGGGCGAGCGCTGGACGAAATTCACGCCCACACGCTGCCGAACAATGCCGGCCCGGCCGCTGTGCGGGTGGTCTCCACGCCGGGCGTGGAAGACGAGGTGCTGGGCGCATTCACCTACACGGATCAGTTGCTGATTTCCTTCGTCGACCCAGCGGTCGTGCGCGTTGCGCAGGCGGGCCAGGGCGACGTCGTCAAGATCGCCGGCTATGGGTTCCATCGGGGCATCACGCTGCGCGCTTGGCAAAGCGGTCGCCCGGAGACGGTCGTGGAGACCCACCTCGGAGACCGCCTGAAGCTCATCACGGCGCAGGAATTACGCTGGACGGTGCCTGATTTCGAGGCGTCTTACCGTGGTTTCGTCGACCTCGACATTCAAGACGGCAAGGGCGGGCGCTTCTACGCCCCGAACGCGCTCTTCTACGGTCGCTTGGTCGTCGATCGCACGTTGTCGGTCGCCAAGACGCTGGCGCACGATGACCCGCTGGCCTTCCCGCCGGGCGTGATGGTCGACGTGGCCACGGACGCGAAGCTGGGGCTGGTCTACGTGCTCGGCTCGAGTCTAAAGGAATTGCCGAACACCCCATCGTGGTTGTCGATGGCGCGCTACAATCCGGCTTCGCTCGGCAATGCCGCCCCGCTGATCGGCCTCGGCTACTTCGACTTGCCGGTCGAGCTAACGCCGTCGGCGCTCGCGCTCGGTGAAAAGCACGTCTACATTTCCGCAGCTGGCGGCCGCGGCCCAGCCACGGCGCAATTCGCCCATGAACGGGTCATCGTCGTGCTGGAGCGCGAAACCCGCCGCTTCGAGGGAGATCTGAAAGATCTGCCGGCAGGGCAGAATCGCGGAGTCTTGGGCTCGGTGGTGCTACCGTTCAGCACCGCCCCGGTCGCGATTGCGGTGAAGGACGATTTGCTGTTCGCGGGCAGCTTTGGGGAAGGCATCGCGGTGGTCGACGTGCGCGAGGCGAAGAAGCCGGTCGTCGTCCAGGTGTTCAAGTCGGGCCTTGCTGGTGGACGGATGTGGGACATCCGACCGCAAGGCCTGGCGTTCGATGGCTCGCTGCTGCGCGTACAGGCCTCCTACGGCTTCAATAGTAACGCGTACTTCGCGTACGACGCATCGCGCCCGACGTTCCCGCAGGTAGGCGTCGAGACCAGTTCTTGGAACGCGACGCTGATGCACAGTCAGGAGCGCGCGGTCGACGTGCGGGCGGGCGACCATGTTCGCATCCTGGACGCGCAAGCGGCGCAGCCCAGTCTGCTCGGCGAATTTCAAACCCAAGGCGTCAGCTTCAGCGGCGGCCTGAACCTGCTGAGGTACGCCGGGTCGTCCGGGTCTGACGGGGCCTCGCCGGCGACGCGCCGCTCCTCCGGCATGACGTCGCTGATGGCGACCGGTGTCTCCAGCTACCTGACGCTGTTCGACGTCGCCGACCCACAAGCCTCGTCGTTGCTCGACGCGGTCGCGCTGCCGAGCGGGCCGACCCTCGGCATGTCGATGAGCGAAGACGGCATCGTCGCGGTCGTCGCTCCAGACCGGCTGATGCTAGTCGACACGTTGGTCACCGACCTCGTCTCGTCGAAGCCGCCGCAGGGGGCCGTCGCGGTCGGCCCGGCTTCCAAGATTCAGCTCGACTTCACGCGTCCCTTCGACGCCGACGCGGCCGACGAGCTCGTCGATTTCATTCGCCTCGAGCGGCTCAACGGCGCGGGCCAGCCCGAGCAGGTGGCCTTCGATCTCGACTGGGCTCCAGCTAGCCCGCGGCGAGTGACCTTGACCCCAGGCGCGCCGCTGCAAACGCTTCAAAAATACCGGGTCGAGCTGCTGCCCGAGAACGGTAGCCGCCGGGCGCGCGGCTTGTTCACGCATCGCATCGATTTCACGACCGGAACCGACGAAGGCGTCGACCCGCAGATCGTGAGCGTCGAGCCGCCGGTGATCGCCACGACCGGGGGCACGATCGTGGTGGGCGTGAAGGATCCAGGAGCTGGCATCCCCAGCTTCTTGGTCGCCGGAGAAGCCGCTCCCGTCACCGCGCAGGCCGCTGGGACTACGGGCGAGGTGCTCTTCAGCTTGCGAGTCGCCGCCAACGTGGCCGGTTTGGCCGCTGTGGACGTGCGCACAGTGTCCGGTCGGCATGACACGCTGCTCGGCGCCGTGTATTTCACGCGGCCGCTCCACCTCATCTCCGCGTCGCCGGGCTACGGCTCCATCAACGGCGGCAACACGGTCGTCATTGCTGGCGAAGGTTTCCCGATCGGTGAAGAGGTCGACGTTACGTTCGGCAGTGTGCCGGTAGCGCGCAAAGACATCCGGATCTTGGATGCGGCGCGGTTGCAGGTGATTGCGCCTTCGGGACTGCTGGGGCGGGTCGATATCTCTGTCGCCACCAAGGCGGGTGCGTTGGGCGTGTTGCCGCAAGCGTACGAGTACCAGCAGCCGCTGCAGTCTTCGATCGGCTTTGCTGGACCGGGCCCCGTACGTGTCTACGACATGGTGCAAGATTCAACGGGCGTGTATGCCGTTGCGGCTCTGGGCGCGTTCGGGGTGGGGCTCTACAACGTCGATGCCAGCACGTACACGACCCGCGCCAACCAACCGCTCAAGCCCGACGATCTGCGTCGAGTCATCGACGAGAACGGCGACGGATTCGACGACCGATTGCTGCGGCTGATCCCCGTGGACGGCTACGCGCTGGGCGTCACGACCTATTTCGAGCGCGGCGTGGACTACGTGCTCGTGAGCACCGCCAAGCTCGACAATCCGACGGGCTCCGGGTTGTCGGTCATCAGCTTCGACGGCCTCGACTTGCGAAAATCGCAGGTCGTTAGCAGCCTGCCGCTCGGTACCGACCTGGCGCGTGGCCTGTTGGCACAGAATAACCGAGCGGTCGTCGCGATGGGCGACGGCGGGCTAGGCCTCGTCGACATCTTCCTCGCCAACAAGACGTACCTGACGGCGTCGTACAAGCTTCCGAACGCACACCGGGCTTTGGACGTGCAGGCTATTCGAGGACCTCCGGGCAGCGAACGCTACGCTATTGCGGCGGGCGACTACGACATCCGAAGCAATCGGCTAAAAGGCGAGGTGGATCCCGACAGCGGCGGTTTCTACATCGTCGAACATTCGGGCAGTGGCTTCCGACTGCTGGGCAGTATTCCCGTCCCGTGTAGTCGCGTCGCCATCGACGGCACTCACGCTTACTTGGCCGCCGGCACCAATGGCCTGGTGATCGTCGACATTGCCGATCTGACGGCGCCGCGCGTGCTGGCCCGACTCGACGACAGTCCGGCCTACGACGTCGACGTACGCGGCAACACCGCCTACGTCGCGCAGGGTCAAAAGGGCATCGGCACCATCGATGTGACCCGCCCCGGAACGCCAGTCATCGTACCCGGGATGGAGGCCTCGCCCGGTGCCTCGATAGAAGCGGTCGCCGCCGGGGCGGCCTCGGCTTTGGGAGGTGGAGTGCTCGGCACCGGGGCCGTCGTACAGGTGGCACCCGACGTCGTGCTGAAGGTCGACTCGCTGGTGCCGGACAACGGCATCGTTGATCGTCAGCCGGGCGGTCAAGTCGAGCTGCGAGCTCGCTTCAGCAAGGCGATCGACCTCTATCCAAGTAACCTCAGCCACTTCCGCGTGCGCGGACCGGCCGGGCTTTTGGCGAGCAACGTGAGCATCGTCAACAACGATGCGATCGTCACCTTGCCGGACGTTTCGGCGCTCAAGGTCGGCGACCCGTTGGCTTTCGAGATTCAGGCGGGCGTTGCGAGCGTCAAGCCGGTTGGCGGCGTATCGCGGGTGCTCTACTCGCTGCGGCAAGACCAGAGCTTCCCGTTCGTCTATCGCGGCAGCCGACCAGATTCACTCAGCATCGACTCGTTGGTGCCGCGTCACGTGCCGACGGACCGCGCCCAAGCGATTACGGTCTCGGTCTTGGGCGCCTCGCCCGACAAGGAAAAGCTACGGCTGTGGGTCGCGGGCGTGAACGTGCCCATCACCGAGGTGCTGTCGAACCCCGGTGACGTGCGGGCGGCCATCATCAAGGCCGTGCTGCCCGCGCTGGGAACGGCTGGTCAGTACGACGCCGAGGTCGAAGCCAACGAGGACGGCATTTGGGAGCGCATGACCCTGCGCGGCGCCATCATCGCAGACGCTCCGATCGTGCTGAGTCGAGCGACTCCTGGCTGGGGTCCGCTCGCCGGCGGGACTGTCGTGACCCTCACGGGTCAAGGGTTCCAGCCGGGTAACAGCGTGACCGACGGCTTGACGCTCAGGGTCGGCGATCGCGCGGCGGTGGGTGTTCGTGTGCTGTCGAGCGAGCGGCTCAGCTTCGTGACGCCGATTGGCCGAAGTGGAAAGAACGACATTACGGCGTTCGATCGCTACGGCGGCAGCTCGTCGTTGAGCGGCGATGACGGCTTCGGCTACGGCATCGCGCGCATCGGTTCGAGGTCTCTGTCCTTCAAGCCGACCGATATTCACATCAACCGCAGCGACCGCAACCCGGGCGTGGCGTTCGTGAACGGTGGTTCGTTCATCTCTCAAGGGGTCGGCGCCCGAGTTGGTGCCGGGATCAACGAGCAGAATTTGGTGCGTCATATAGGTGATGCCGACATTCCCGACCCGCTGGTGGCCGCAACCATCGACGTCAACGATCCGCTTCATCCGCTGCTGGTCGCTGGAGGAAGCGCGCTGCCGAGCAGCGCGGAGCTGAGCGGCGCGCTTGCCAGCGCCGTGATCACCGCGGATGGCTCGAGCTTCTCTGTCGACGTCCCCGATTCGATGATGGTCTGGCCGCAAGCCGAGTACGAGCAGGGCGTGCTGCGACGACGCCTCTACGTGGCGGGCGGGCCGGGGGGCGTGCTGCGCATGAACGCCGACGACGCCACGGGGCTCCAGCGCATGAGTCAAGACCTGGCCGGCGGGACCATGATCGGCGCGGTCGTCAAAACCGGCAACGACCTGTTCGCGGCTGGCAACCTTCAGTACGGATGCAACGAGGGGCCGAAAGAGTGCGGGAATTGCGAAGCCGGTGTCGATTCGCCGCGGACGCAACGCCTGAGCTACCTCGCCCCGTTCGATCCCGTCGCTCTTGCCGACGTGCAGGGCGCCGAGACGGGCGGCTTCGCCAAGCTTCGTGACAACTGGCTGCTCACGTCGGGCGTGCACCAAACGGTGTTGTGGGGCGCATTCGGTCACTGCGGTTTGTGGCCGTTCAGGTCACTCACCGACCAGGTCGCCAGCGCGGACGTGCGACTGAGCAACCTGACCGATCCAGCGCTGAGTCATGCGCTCACGTTCAGCGGTCCCGTTTACGACGTCGTCTCTTACGGCAGCTACCTGGTTGCGGCGCTCGGCAAGCAGGGGCTTGAAGTCGTCGACTTCGACCAGCCGACGATTCGCGCGCGGCTCGACTGGCAGACGGACCTGCAACCCAACATACCCGATGCCCATCGCATCCGCATGCTGGGCAGCTTGGCCATGGTCAGCAGCCGAGGGGGCAGCCTGTTGGTCGTCGACCTGAGCGATCCGCTCGCTCCGCACGTGCACTCGGCCGGCAACGACGAGCCCCTTCTCAACTTCGACTACTTCAACAGTCGCTTGGTGGGCGTTACAGGTGGCAATAAGCTAACGACGCTGGAGTTGCCAGGGCCCATCGTGACGGGCATGTCGGTGCCCGAAGAAGGCCTGCTGGCGGACGCTGGGCAACTTGGCGTGACCTTCAACGAAGCCGTGACCAAAGCCTCGCTCCAGGTCGCGACGCTACTGGTACGGCAAGACACGGGCGACTCGGTGCCGTTCACCGTCGCGAGCCTCGGCGAGTCTAGCGGCGCCGCGCACGGCTTTGTGCTCGCTTTCACCAAGCAGCCCGGGGCAGCGTACACGCTCCAAATTGACGGCGCACAAGGTCTGCGTGGCGCGTTGACGCAATGGGCACCCTTCGTCGGTCATTTCACGGTGGGCCCGGCGGCGCAGCCCCAGCCACGCATACACTACGTGGACGACGCCGCATTCCACGCTGACGCCACGAGCTCGAACAGCGTCGGCTTTGCTACCGTGCACGGCGAGGGCTTCACGGCGCAGACCCAACTCCTGACCTCGGGCATCCCGCTCGGGTTCGAGCTGGTCGACGCGAGCACCTTGCGGCTACCGTTTGCCTCCGTGCAGGTTCTGGCTCAGCCATTGGGCGAGCATGAGCTCGAGGTTCGAAACGGCACGCTCAGCGATCGGCGCATCGGCGCGCTGATAGTGGGGGACTACCTCGGCAGCGCACAGTTCCAGCTCAGGCCCGAGTCGAGCAGCGTAAGAGGCGGCGCGCTGGCGACGATCTCGGCTCGATCGGACGTGATTTTACCCGGGGCCGTCGTCATCATGCGCTCGCCCAGCGGCAAAGAAGTCCGCACCGATCGGCGCGCGAACGGCAGCGCCTTCACGGATCTCAAAGACGACGTCACCACGCTCCAGTCGATGACCTTCCGTGTTCCGGGCGTGCTCGAGGCGGAGGTCTACTCCGTCTACGTGAAGACAGGCGGGCGCGAGGCCTTCGCGGGCCGCATCTCGTACACGCTGGAAGCCGGACGCAGCATCGACCTGCCCAACTATCCGCCGATGGTCATCGGTGCGTCCGAAACCGCGGGCGACAAGCTGTTCGTCGGCGTCAAGGACGGCGCCAACCCGAGCCCCACCAACCGCTTCTTGATGAAAGCGGGCATGGAAATCTACGACATCAACATCTGGGACAAGCCGATTCGCTTGTCGCAGCTGCGCACGTCGCAGCCGGTGACGGGGCTGGCGGTACAAGACGACGTCGCGTACCTGGCCTCGGGCTCGGATGGCTTGGTCGTCGTTTCGATCGCCGACTTGAGCGCGCCGCAGACGATTCACAGCGTGCCGGTACCTGGCAGCTTCGCGACTGACGTGGCGCTCAATCGCATGCGCCACGTGCTCGCGCTCGGTATCGGAGATCCGCTGGGAACCGGCGGGATCCGCTTCTTCGACACGCGGGATCCGGAGCTCGATCCGCCGCTGGGCTATTCGACGATCTCGCTGGTCGGCGACGACCTCGCCGGCGTACCGGCGGATCTTCAGTGGCGCGGTAACAAGCTGTACGTGCTGTTGGCTCGTGGCGCCGCGCTCTACCTCGTGATCTTCGACGACCCTTCCAACCCGGCCGCGCCGTATCACGTACAGGCGATCGATCGCGGCGTTCAGATGCAGCCATCCACCTCCGCCGAAGCCTGGAAGTTCGCTTCGATGGCCGTGGAAGAGGGCCAAGTCTTGGTCACGACGGGCAACCAGCTGCTGGTTCTTCAAGAAGAGCTCAATGGCACCTACACCACGTCCTACTGGCTGGATGGCCTCGACGCGGGCGGTCACCCGGCTCCTTGGAACGAGTTAACGCTGCAGCAAGGGGCGATTTTCCTCGGCAACCAGCACGGCGTGAGCAACGTGCCGACGCCCAAGTTGGCCGTGGTCGGCGTCGAGCCAGCCTTCGGAGCCAGTCTCACTCCCGACGAATCGATTCTGATCCAGC
>JAYUYU010000851.1:0-8829 GCA_043752365.1 Myxococcales bacterium
AGCGTCCCGTCGCCTCAAATACCCAGGTTGACGCGGGGCTTTGCGGTGGCGGGCGCTGGAGCCGGCGCGGGCGCGGGCGCCGCTGCTGGCGCGGGCTTCGGCTTTTCGGCGACAGGGACGGGCTTACCTTTGACGACCCTCGCCGGCGCACGTGTCGCGGCAACGGGCGCCGCCGGCGCGACGCTGGCAGCCGCAACCGGCGCTGCTGCCGCAGGCGGCGTTGGCTCGGGCGTTGCGAGGGGCGCTGCGGCCGCTCGCGGCGGCTCGCTCAGCGGCGGCAACAATGACGCCGCTGAGCTGGCAGCCGCGGCGGGCTGATCGGGGCTGCGCATGGCGAAGAAAACGCCTCCCGCGACGGCGCCCACGCCCAGCAAGCCCAGGGCGATCCAAGACGCCGCCGACTTCTTAGGCGTGGGGTTCGAGGTCGAAAGGCTCAGGTGCGCGGTGGTCGACGCCAGCGGCAACGACGCCGCCTGCACCGCACCGTAGGCCGAGACTGGACCCGCCGCGTAGTTGCCTGCCATCATTTGCCCGGCGCACACCAGGCGCAGCTCTTGAGCCGCTTCTTTGGCGGTGCCGAAGCGGTAACTCATGTCGCGCGAGCAGGCCCGGGCGAACCAAGCGTCGAAGCCGGCCGGAACGGCGCCGCAGCGTGAGGGAATCGGCAATTCTCGCGCACAAATAGCGAGCAGCAGGCCGCCCAGTGTCTCGGCTTCGAAGGGCCGCGCGCCGAGCAGGCATTCCCAGGCGATCACGCCCATGGCCCAAATGTCCGTGCGGTGGTCCACCGACTTCGAGCCCTCGGCCTGCTCTGGGCTCATGTAGTACGGCGTACCCAACACCGAACCCGTGCGGGTCGCGCTCGACACGGCTCCGACGCCGTGGGTGTGCGACTTGGCAACGCCGAAGTCGAGCACCTTGGCAATCTCCTCTTCGTCGTTGCGCACGATGAAGATGTTGTCGGGCTTCAAATCGCGGTGCACGATGCCGGCTTCGTGCGCTTTGGTCATGGCGCGACCGACTTGGGTCAGCACGTGTGCCGTGTCGTGCGGGGAAAGTTGGCGGGCGCGCTCGAGCCGTGACGCCAGCGATTCGCCGTCGAGTAGCTCCATCACGATGAACGGAACGCCTTCGTCGACGCCGTGATCCAGAATCTGCACCACATGAGGGCTACGCAGTGACGCAGCCGCCTGCGCCTCACGCAGAAAGCGCGAGAGCGCCTCGTGGTTGTTCGCAATCGCCGGATCGATCAGCTTGATCGCGACGGGCGAACGCAGCGTCAGGTGTTGCGCCAGCCACACGGAGCCCATACCGCCCCTCCCCAGCTCGCGCTCGAGACGGTACTTTCCGGACAGAACCTGGTGTGGAGCCCCAACGGCCATTCGGCCCCAGGATAGCTCGCGGCAGGCCCCTGTCCCAACCTCCGGTGGCGTCCCCCGCGCATTTGCTGGGTTTTTCCAGGTCGCGTACGGTTTTTCCAGGTCGCCTACGGTTTTTCCAGGTCGCCTACGGGGGGAGGCTCGGCCGATTCCTTCGGCCGAGGGGGAACGCCCCACCAGGACGAGACGCACTGACACGCGTGTCACCGCAGAAATTTCGCTGGAACGCTTGCTTTCAGGGGCACTGGCGGGAGTACACTGACGCCCGTGTCAGGACAGGGAGAGCCAGCATGACCCAGCAGATCGACCTCGGAAGCATCGGGAAAAAGAAGAGCCTGCCTCTCGTCGGCCAGGACGTAATGCTCGACATCGACGCCGAGCTTAAAAAGTTCGAGGACGTCGAGCGCGAGAAGCTCGGGCTCGAGATCGAGAAGCGCTGGCTCGAAGACATGGCGAACCTCCAGTTCACCAAGTCCGAGAAAGCAAACATCACGCTGCTGATCGGCGGCCTGACCATGGCGCACGACTACCTGGTGTCCGGCGCTTTCACGAGCCTCGGTTACAACACCATCCCGTTGGACGCGCCGAACTACGACGCGTTGCGCGCCGGCAAAGAGTTCGGCAACCGCGGCCAGTGCAACCCGACCTACTTCACGGTCGGCAATCTGGTGAAGTACCTCGTTTACCTGCGCGACGAGCGGGGCATCTCCACTAAGGAGATCGTCGACAAGTACGTGTTCCTCACGGCCGGCGCCTGTGGCCCCTGTCGCTTCGGCATGTACGTGACCGAATACCGCAAAGCGCTGCGCGACGCCGGTTTCGACGGCTTCCGCGTGATGCTGTTCCAACAGCAGGGCGGCCTGAGCCAGGCCACCGGCGAAGAAAGCGGCCTCGAGCTGAACGCGCCGTTCTTCGCGGGCATGCTCAAGGGCCTGATCGCGGGCGACGTGATCAACGGCATCGGCTACCGCCTACGTCCGTACGAGGTCGTGCCGGGCTCGACCGACGAGGCCTGCGAGAAGGCCAAGAAGATTTGCTACGACGCCCTGCTCAACAAGAAGTCCATCTTGATGGCTCTCATGAAGAGCAAAGAGCTGTTCAAGAAGGTCGAAGTCGACCGCACCCGCGTCAAGCCCAAGGTCGCCATCATCGGCGAGTTCTGGGCCATGACGACCGAAGGCGACGGCAACTACCAGCTGCAGCGCTTTCTGGAGAAGGAAGGCGCCGAGTGCGACATCCAGTTCGTAACGGCCTGGATTCTCTACAACATTTGGGAAGTTCGCTTCGACACCGCCCAGCGCGCGCTCTTGCGCGGCGCCGACGGCAGCAAGAACGGCCTGAAGGAAGCGGGTGAGTACGGCGTATTCATGCGCAAGATTGGCCTGTGGGCGGGCGACAAGGCCCTGCGCGCGGCCTTCCAGACCTTCGCTCACGCCGGCGGCTTTTACGGCTACCACCTGCCGGACATGGATGCAGTCGCCGACGTGGCCGCGCCCTTCTACAACAACGATCTACGCGGCGGCGAAGGCCACATGGAGGTCGGCAAGCTGATCCTCAACGTGGTCAAGAGCAAGGCCACCATGACGCTAAGCGTGAAGCCGTTCGGCTGCATGCCCAGCTCCAGCGTCTCGGACGGCGTGCAGTCGCTGATCACCGAGAAGTTCCCGGGCACCATTTTCTGTGCGGTCGAAACCAGCGGCGACGGCGCCGTTAACTTCCAGAGCCGCGTGCAGATGTACCTGTTCAAGGCCAAGCAGGCCGCGCAAGCGGAGTTCGACAAGGCGTTGGCAGACACCGGGCTCTCGCTCGAGCAGATCAACGTCTTCTTGCAGGAGAACCCGCGCTACGCCGCGTCGCTGCACGTGCCCCCGCACGCCGCCGCCCACACCGGCGCCGATCTCATCCATGAGATCGCCAAGGTGTACGGCAAGTCCAAGCTGCAGTTGGTCGCCATTCGGGCCCAGAGCGTGTTCAGCGCCCTGCGAGCGTCGGCGCTCAAGACCGGCAGCGAAGCCCCTGAAAAGGCACAGGCCGCCGTCGCGTTCGCGCGCGAGGCCGCCGTCGAGCTGTTCACCATCGCCAAAGAGAAGGCTCCCGGCGCGGCCGTTGGCGCCTTGGGCAAGGCCAAAGCCAAATTCAGCCAGGTGCTTCCGCTGTTCAAGACGGCGAAGACCGAAGAGTACGCGGTCGCAGCCGAGTAGGGCCGGACAGAAAGCGTGCTACGACGCCCGGGCGCCTGATGGTCCCCGGGCGTCGCTGCTTTTGTATCGGTTTCCGTATCGAGGCTCGCCATGTTCTCAAACCCCTGGCTCGCTCTACTCCTCAAGGCGCTGGGCGCGCTGTTCGTGCTGTTCTGGCTGGGCCGCTTCGTCGGAGTCGTCAAGCGCAAGGTCGACGACCCCAACGTGATCAGGATCTACCTGGCCACGCTCGGCCTAGGCACCGCCTATGGCATGGCCATCAGCGTCATCTCGGTGTTTCTGACAGCGCGCGGCTACCACGAGACGGACATCGGCACGCTGGCAGCTTGGTTCGCCGCCGGCATCATGCTGACCGCGATCGCCTCGGGCAGTTTGGTCGGGCGCTTGGGCGCCAAGGCGGTGCTGGTGGCCGCCCTGTTCATCTACGCGACCACCGTCGCGCTCTTTCCGTTCGCGCCGAGCTACACCGCCATCGCCGCGCTGCGCTTCTTCGACGGCGCGGCCTCGGTGCTGGTTTGGGTCGCGTCGGAGACCATTTTGGTCGCGCGCGCGCGGCGCGAAATCAAAGCTTACGTCACCAGCGTCTACGGTATGTCGATCGCGGTCGGCTACGGCGCCGGGTCGTTGGGCGCGTTCATGGCGGCGCAGGTTCTACCCAACGAACGCGTATTTTTGGTCGCTGGCGCGCTCTCGGCGCTGACCGGTGTGTTCGTGCTGCTGCGACTGGACAGGCGTTCCGACGCGCACCTCGAAGAGACGAAGGAAGCGGGCGACGCGGCGGCCGAGACCGAGGCCGAGGCCGAGGCCGAGGCCGAGAAGGTGCCGCTCGGCGTGCTGGTAAACCGCGTAAAAACCTCGGGTTTTGCGACGTTTGCCTACGGCTACTTCCAGTCTAGCGTCGTGCTCTTTTTGCCCTTGTTCATGAAGGACGAGAAGGGCATCCCCAAGGATCAAACCCGGCTCATCACCTTCTTTTTCGCGATCGGCATGCTGCTGGCCATCAACGTCGCGGGCAGGCTGGGCGACCGCTACGGGCACCTGTTGGTCATGCGCGTCCTGGCGGTGGTCGGCACGACCATGATCGCCAGCTTCGTCTTGCTGAACGGTTTTCCGGCCATGGCCGTCGCGGTCGCGGTCGCGGGTGCCAGCTTGGCCAGCATCTCGCCGCTGAGCCTGGCGCTACAGGGCCTCGTCACGCGCGAGTATCACCGCGCGACCGGCATTTACAACACCTTCTACGCCGCCGGCATGGTGCTCGGCCCGCCCATTTCGAGCCAGATTTACCGCCTCTACGGCGGCGGCCCGATGCTTTACCACTTGGCCGCGCTGTGGGCCGCGTTCGTCGTCTTTGCCCAGGTTTTCCGGCGAGACGACCCGCGCGCCGCGCGACGACCCGCAACCGCCGTCGTTCCCGGGGCTTAGAGCGATCGAGAGTCACAGCGGGGAGGTCGGGTGGATTAGCGGGCGGCCGCGTCGGCGCCGACGGGCGACTTTGCAGCGCTGGCTTTGCGGCGCGCAGCGCTCAGCGCGGCGCTGACGCCGAGCATCACGAGCCCGGCGCCACCGACCGCGATGGCCGCCAGCAGGTTACTGGCGCCCAGCAACTTTGAAGACGACGCTAGCAGCACGATGATGAGCGCCGGGCGAATGACGTGGTCAGGCGCACGTGACGACAGCTGCGCGCCCATGAAGACGCCTGGAATTGCGCCGACGAGGATGGACGCGGTTAGCGCAAGCTTGAAATCGCCAAAGAACATGTGACCAAGCGCCGCCGAAGCAACCAACGGCACCGCCTGCACCAAATCGGTGCCGACCAGCTCCGACAGCTTGAAGCTTGGGTACAGCATGAGCAGCATGATGATCATCAGCGAGCCCGAGCCGACCGAGGTCAGGCCGACGATCAACCCACCGACGATGCCGATGAGCAGCGTCGGCAGCTTCTTCACCCGGATAGGCACCATGCTGTCGCCTGGCTTGCGCGAGCGCGTGAGCAGCGGCCGTACGACGAGCCCGACCGCGACGACCAAGAGCGCCACCCCGAGCGAGCTCTTGACGATGCCTTGCAGGGCCACGCCCGTGCCCAGCGTCTTGAGCAACACGACCCCCAAGAAAGCCGAGGGGACGGAGCCCATGACCAGCCACTTAACGAGCTCTTTGTTCACCGAGCCGCGCCGAAAGTGCACGCTGCCGCCGATCGGCTTCATGATCACCGAAGCCACGATGTCGCTCGAGACCGCGGCCAGCGGCTCAATCTTGAACAGCAGCACTAGGATCGGCGTCATTAGCGCCCCGCCGCCCATGCCGGTCAGACCCACGATGAAGCCCACGAGCAGGCCGGCCAAAGCAACAATCGGATCCATCGCCCAACCCTCGTAGCACCGAAGCCCCCTCGTCCCAGTAGGGACTAGAGGGGCAGCGCAACACCACGTAACTGATGTTTGCTTCTAGTGGACTGGTTCGGGCGGTGGAAGCGATGGGCGCGCGACGGCTTCGCCCTTGTCGGACTCGCCAGTCCGGTCAAGAGCCATCTTGAAAAGCACGGGGCCTATCATCTCGTTGATGGCGACGGCAGCGATGACCAGGGAGCCAAAGCCGTCACCCACGCTGGGGAACGAGTTTTTCACGACTGTGCCGAGTCCGAGCGCCAGCCCTGCTTGTGACACCAAGGACGACCAGCCCCACTTGCGAACCACGGGGGGATCGCCGGCCAGCTTGGAGCTGATGCGGGCCGCGATGTAAGTGAAGAACGTGCGACCGGCGCACAGCGCGAGCGCGATCGGCCACAGCTGCTTGAGCAGGGGGACGTCGAGTTCGGCGCCGGCGGTGGCGAAGAACAGCACGAACACCACGCTGCCCATCTGCTCGACCGCGTGCAGCAGCTTGGGCCCCTGATTCGACAGGTTTTGCACCACGAAGCCCGCCGTCAGAAACGTGAGCAGCGGGTCGACGTGGAAGTACTTCAGCGCCGCCGTGACCCCGAAGCCGAGCGCCAGCAAAACCAGAATCAACTGGCCACCGACGAGGCGCAGGTACATGGCGAGCAGCAGGCCGAGGGTCGTGCCCATCGAAAAGCTGCCGAGAATTTCGTGGCCGAGCACGTTGAAGTCGTCGATGGAAATCGAGGCGCCGGGCGTGATCAGCGGGCGCGCCAGCATGATGGCGGTCGCGATCATCATCACGACCACCACGTCGGAAAGCATGATGAAACCCAGCGAAAACGTGGCAAGCGGTCCCTTGGCGCGCGTTTGCGACAGAATGCCCATGCAAGCCGACGGACTGCGCGTGACGCACAACGCGCCCCATAGCAGCGCCACACCAAGCAGGGGTCGCAGCTCCAGGTTTTGTGCGAACGGGATGTAGCGCGCTAAGAGCAGGAACAGGCCGCCCATGCCAATCAGCACGAAAACGGTCTGGAACAAGCTGGCAAATGCCAGGCTCTTGGCCACCGAGCGCAGCGTTTCGATCTTCAGCTCTACGCCGCCCGAGAGCGCGATCAGCGCTAAGGCCAACGTGTTCACCGGCGTCAGCTGCGTGACGACGTCGTGCGGCACCAGGTGCAGCACGTGGGGGCCGCCGATGATGCCGGCCAACAAGTAGCCCGACAGGTGCGGCAGCCCTAGCGGCTCGAGCAGCTCGCTCAACAGCGTGCCGGCCAACACCAAGAAGCCGATGGCCGTCATGGCGCCGAGGCGTGATTCGACGTCCGCCGTGAAGTGCGACAGCGCGAACATGACTGCGAACGACACCGCCAGCGCGAGCGCCTGCACGGCGCGCGTGGCGAAGCCTTTTTGGGCGCTACCGTGGCCGCTCATCCGTGACTCTCCCGGGTCAAAAGCGCGTCCGGTGCGTCGCTAGCACGACCGGCTTCGTCGAGGGCCACGGCCTGCAGCTCGCCAGCGCGAGCGAGCGAGCGGCGCAGAGCCGCCGGTGCCAGCCATTCGCCCAACAGCGTCGACACGACCGCGAACAGCAACACCGCGTCGGCAGCGATGCCAGGCACGCGCGTCGAAAAGGCCAACGCCACGGCGATCGTGAAACCGCCCGAGGCCACCATGCTGAGGCCGAAATCGGCGCCGGTGCCGCGCGCAGGACCTGCCGACAAGCCAATGCCGAGCAGGACACGAACCGCGACCTTGGCCACGACGGCCACGCCCACCAGCATGAAAACTGAGGTCGGCAGCTTCAGATTAACGTAGGCCCCGGCCAGCAGCGTGACTGGCAGCAGCACGGGCTTCTCGGTCGGCGTCAGCATGGCCTTGATGTCGAGACGGTGCCGCGACGCGGCCAGCGTGAGGCCCATGGCCATCATGGCGCCGAGCAGCGAGAGCCCAGCGCGATCCGCAGCGCCGACGGTGAGCAGGCCGGTGCCGAGGAGCACGCCCCAGCTTTCGTCACGGCGAAAATCACGCCCCAGAAGCAGCGCGGCTATCAAGCCGAGCCCGGCGCCGAAGCCCAACGTGATGGCGACGCGCCCGATGACCGGGATGCTGGGCAGCCCACCGCCGGGCGCCAATGCGAAAAGGACCACCAGCGCTAGCGGCGGAACGATCGCGCTTGCCCGGGCGGCGTCGGCCGCAAAATCAGCGAGTGGCCCGCGCGCGCCGTGGCGCTCTACCACCCAGCGCACCGAGTGGCGCGTGGTCGCCGAAGCGCAGGCGCCCATGCCAAGCGCCAGGGCCAAGCGCGAAAAGCCTTCAAAGCCGCCCAGCTCGGGCGCCGCAAAGTACACGGCGGCCGTGACTGCGGCGCAGCACAGCGCGCCGAGCAGCACGCCCACGGCCGCGCGACCGGGGTTGATCCAACGATTCGCCACTCGTGTGTAGCCAACGCCGACGACCAGGGCGAGCCAGCCGGTGCCGACCAGCACGACCGGCTCGAAGGTGTGGGCCAGCGAGCGCCCCACCACGTCGAGCACATGCGGGCCGAGCGCGAAGCCGAGCACCAGGTATTCCGAGCCGGAAGGCAGGCCGAAGCCGCGAATTGCACGGCCACCGACCAAGTTACTGCCCAAATACGCCAGCAGCAGCAGCCCCAGCAGCAGCCAAATGCCGTCACTCACGCGCGGTCTCTCCCGAGCGTGACGCCGGCGCTCGACAGCGCGTCGAGCGCGGCGATGTGGAAAGCCGTGCGGGCGTCGAGCGACTCGCAAGTCGCAGCGATACGGAAGCGAATGGCGTCGGCGTCGGCCGAGACGATTTCGACGCTGGGCTCGGCACCGACTTTGCCCGCGACGGCGGCCAAGAGCGAGC
>JAYUYU010000852.1:0-3500 GCA_043752365.1 Myxococcales bacterium
GGCGACATCGTGAAGATGTTCAAGGACGCGGAAGACGCGTTCGGCGGCAACATGCTCGACCACACCGTGATGCCGTATTTCTCGGAGGTCGCCATGGCGACGCACGAGCGCGACCCGAAGGCGGCCATGTTCTTCGGCGGCAAGGCGCTCGGTATGCAGCACGGCAAGTACGTCAACTTCGAGGAAAACAACGGAGTCGCCACGCGCCCTCACGTGGACTTTTGGGCGACCGTGGCGCAGGCCTACTTCCGCTCGAACGACCCTGCGGCATACCTCGGCGGCCTCGACTTTGCGACGGTCCCGAAGCCCATCGACGGCTTCTGGACCAAGCCCGCCGTGTAGCTTCGCCCAGTCGCGCGACACCCGGCCAGCATCGAATTCCCTACTAGTCCGTGCGCTGGGCTCGGCTTTCACGCCGAAATGCCCCAGCCTGCACACTTTCGCCCGCTGCGTGCGGCTGGTATCTTCGACTCCGCTCGGATGCCGTGGCGTCCGGGGACGGACCATGACCACTAACACCGCCAGCCAACTCGGGGCGGGGGACAACATCGTCGCACCCGTGCGTGTTGGCGAGCTGGTCGCGGAAAAGTATTTCATCGAGCAGACGCTGGGCGTCGGTGGCATGGGCGTGGTCGTCGCGGCGCGCGACCAGCTGTTGGACCGGCGCGTCGCGATCAAGTTTCTGCTGCCAAAACTAGCGGGCTCGGACACCGCGGTTCAACGCTTCACGCGCGAGGCCCGCTCGGCGACGCGCATTACGAGCGAGCATGTCGTTCGGCTGCTCGAAATCGAAAAGTTACCATCCGGCACTCCGTTCTTCGTCATGGAGTACCTGGAGGGCAGTGATCTACGAGCTCTGCTGCGCGAGGGCGGTGCGCTATCACCCAGCTTGGCAGTTGACTACGTGCTGCAAGCTTTGCAAGCCGTCGCCGAGGGGCACGTCAAGGGTATCGTGCACCGCGACCTCAAGCCGGGAAACCTGTTCCTGACTTCGCGAGCCGATGGCACACCGCTGATCAAAGTCTTGGACTTTGGCATCGCCAAGACCGTCGACGGCGATAGCGAGTCCACGGCGCTCACTAGCTCGGATGACGTGCGGCTTGGTTCGCCCGCCTACATGCCGCCCGAACAGCTGCAAAATCCGCGAGACGTCGACAAGCGCTCGGACATTTGGTCGCTGGGGGCCACTTTGTACGAGCTTTTGTGTGGGCGCCCGCCGTTCGAAGGCCCTGGCTACTTGGAGCTGGCGTCGCGCATTTTGGGCCAGCCGCCCACTCCGCTTTCCGAACAGAAGCTACCGGGGGCGTTGCCCAACGGTCTGGAGAGCGTGCTGCGCAAGTGCCTCGAGAAAGACCGCGAGGCGCGCTACGCGAACGCCGCGGAGTTGGCAGCGGCGCTGGCGGTGTTCGGTAGCGACGACGCACGCGTCTCGCTCGGGCGCGTCGCGGGCATGTTCAACTCCAATTCGTCGATTCCGGCGCTGTCGCGCAGCCTGCCGCACGACGCGGAAACGTGCACGGCCACCTTGGCGGTGCCAGGCGCAATGAGGCAAAAGGCGGACGATCGCCGCACCAGCGACATCGGGGCCATCGCCTCGACGCCCACGCCCCGCGCTGGGCGCAGCTGGCTCGTGGTAGCGGCAGCGGCGCTGAGCATTCTAGCGGTGTTTGCGCTGCGGAGCCCAACGGCGGTTCCGCCGAGCGGCAACGGCGAAAGCGCAGCGCCGGTCGCCGCTACGCCGCCCAACCCGGGGCCTGTCGCTTCCGAAGCAGCGCCGCCCCTGCGTGTGTCGGAAACCGAGCCTTCCGCGGCGCCTATTCCAGCTCAACGAGTGGAGCCCGCGCCGACGAAACGTCGCGCGGCGGCGGCTGATCCGACGGTCGCGGCGCCGCGTAACACGGTGCTGGTGCGGACGGCTGCTCGCGGTGTTGCTGTCGAGGCGCAACCAGCGCCCGCTGCAGAGGCAGCGGTTGAGCCGCCGGTCGCCCCCGGCGGCTCGGCCACGCCCGGTTTGGGGCGCTCGCCGGAAATCGAGCGCTTGATTCAGGAACGGCGCTAGCGCAGGCGGCTCGAGAAGAACGAACCGAGTCACGCTGACTGTCTCGTTGGAATCAGCGACGGCTCATGCCGAGGGCTTGACTGACCGCTGACGCGAGTCTGACTACGGCGTGCAGCCGGGGCACGGCACGCACGTCGACCATTCAGTGGAGGTGGCGCTCGTCTTCGTGCAGATCTGATTGCCCGCCACCGCACTGCTCGTCGTGCAAAGCCTAATGTCGTGCTCGATGCACCGGCAATTGACGTTGGTCGTGTTGAGCTTCCACGTGCATTCGCGGGGGGAGTCCAGAAGGCAATACGAGGTTGCTTGCACGCTGCAGACGGGGTTGCCGATCTTGCAATCGTTGTTCGAGCCGCAAGCTCGCCCACCGCAGCGCTCTGGCGTCGTTGGTGGCGGAACCATGGCGGCACGGCACTGCACGAGCAGTGAAAAGGCTGCCATGGCCACCAAAGTACAGACGCGGGGCCAACGAGTGTGGAGTCGACGGGTCACCATATGCTGAGGAACCTACTCTACGTCGCGTGCGCAGCGAAATCCCAGGAAATTGCGGCTCTCCAGTGGCCCCAGTGAGTCGCGGACCGAAGGCTTCACGCCGGACTCATCTAGCGGATAGTCGCCCCCTCGGAAACCGCGTGCATCGATGGTCATCACCGTGTTCAAACAGTCTTGGCAACTATCCGGGTACCCACTGCTGGCATAGTCCAGCACCCACTCGGCAAGGTTGCCGGCCAGATCTGACTGGCCCCAACGGCCGTTCCCAAGCGGAGTGGTACCGCCAGCGACCGGAGCCAGGCTATTGTAGTTTGCGTACTCTGGCGTGATCGGCGGTCCCGCCGAAGGCGCTTTCCAAGGATAGGCACGCTGCTCCCCTCCGCCTGTCGCGGCAAATTCCCATTCTGCTTCGGTAGGCAACCGGCCACCGTCCCAGATGCAGAACGCATAGGCCAGGTTGTAGGTGACGCAGTTCATTGGGAGGTCGTTGTTCTGGCCGCGGATATCCGACCAAGTCGTGTCCGTACACTTGAGTTGAGTCAGCACCGCCGCCTTGTCCGCTGGCAACGTGTGTTGGGCACTCCAGCCCGTGTCTTCTTCGATGTGCGCAGACTTCCCTTTGCCTTCTTTGAAGAAGGCGTCCTTTTTCAGCTGCTCGAAGGCGTTGACGAATTGGCGCACTCGGCCAACCGTGACCTCGAACTTGTCGAGGTAGAAAGAGCTGACCGTAGCCGGGTATGGAGTCTCGAAATCATCTTCGATGAATCGGTTGAATGTGCCGCCCGTCACCAAGATCGAGTTGCAACAACTCACAGCATTTGCACAAATCGTACGTGCCTCGAAGGCGGCTTCGCAACTCGGAGCCGTCTCACAACTCCCAATCGCACAGTACTGCTCGCACGGCGCGCCTTCATTCGTCCAAACGCCACCGACGCACTTCTGCGGCTGG
>JAYUYU010000853.1:0-3496 GCA_043752365.1 Myxococcales bacterium
CCTGCGCCACCGGCGCCTGCGCCGCCAGCACCCAGGTCCACGTCGCAGTCACCACCCACCGCGCTCGGCGTGGCGCACACGTTGTCGATACAGGTGTGAGCGCAGTCTTCGTCGACCGTGCAGTCCTTGCCGTCCGGCAAGCCGCTGGTACAGACGTTATCAATACAGTTGTTCTGACAGTCGGCAGCCGTCGCGCAGGCTTGGCCATCATTCTTTTTACAGACGGTGTCGACGCACTTCGCAGTGGCGCCGCAATCAGCGTCCTTGGTGCAGCCGGTAGGGGCGGGCATGCCGCCTTCACCCGCCATGCTGGTCGCCTTGCCGGCGCTGGAGCCGCCAGTGTTTTCGCCGCCTTCGCCAGCGGAGCCGGCCTTGGGCCCACCACCGCTAGAGTCATTGCCTCCGCAGTTGGCGACCAATCCGGCCATCAACAAACCCGCCACGATGCCTGCAGTCGAACGCATGGTCTTCTCTCCGCCTTGAAATAGGTGCAAGTCCCGAATCTAAGCCGGTGAGCTTATCAAAGGGGCGCGCACGCATACAAGCACCGTGAGTCCTGCAAACTTGATGCAGCGTGTAGGTGGGTCGCGGTTCGCTTACTGGTTGCTGCGCGCGCCGCTTCCAGCGTTAGCGGACGATGATCTGGTCTACCCAGCTGGTGGTGTCGCCCAAGTTGCGCAGACTGACCTGCGTGATGCTGGCTTTGGGCACGGGCAGCGCGGGTGTTCTTGCCTTCCCGTCGACGTACACGTCAACGGTCGTCACGCCGCCCAAGGTCGTGAAGTTCTTGTATTCAATGAGGTACCAAGTGTCGACCGCGTACGGCGTCGCGATGGTTGGCATGGGCGCGCCGAACGACAGCGAGCCGCCGTCGCGGAAGAACGAGCCGAAGCCGCTGCTCTCGTTGCTTGAGCTACCGAAGAACGCCCAACCATGACTGACCGTCTTGTCCGACGCGCGTACTCGTAGGCTGACGTAGGTTGGGGTAAGTGTGGCGTCGGCACCCGTGTTGTCCTTAAAGACGTGGTTAGGGCCGTTCCAGACCGCCATGGCTGGGTTGCCGCCGATCAGCGCCAGCGAGAACGCCCCGGTGGTGCCGGTCACGCTTTCGAACTTGGGCTTGTAAAATAGAGCTGTAGGCGGGTCCCAGCCCGAGAGCGAGCCGTCGTCGAAGGTTTCGACCCAATAGGCCGCCGAGAAGTCGTCCCCCGAGAAGTTGGGGTAAACGCTGTCGCTGAGGACGCGGTAGTAGCTCATCGTCAAGCGGTCGGTGAGCGCGGGAGCGTCCTTTTCGAGCTTCACGGAGGTGGGAGCGTCCACGGAAAGCGCGCCGCTTCCGCCTTCCCAACGTACGGCGTCGGTGACGTTGGAGCCATTCGCCGTATCGCACGCTCCGCGGCACAGGTAGAGCGCCCCGGCGTAACCCTCCAAGTCGAAGCGGATGTTGCCTTGGTACGTCGTTGCGGCGGGCGGCGGGCTCTCGCTAGTCAGCACGCGGCGCTTGAGAGGTTCGAGCGAGATGGCGGGCAGCGTCTTGGGCACGTCGGCCGCTTCAGGCTGTGCGTACAAGCCAACGCGAGACAAATCGACCGCGCAATTCTGGTTGCTGTTGAAGAGCGAGGTGCGGAAGGGCTCTGCCAAGATCACCCGATCGATCTTCACGCCGCTCAACGGGCAGCGGGCTTCGACGGTCACGCTGAAATCACCCGCGGCTTTGGGCGTCTTACCGTCGACCACCACGTAGTACTTGCCAGCCGGCAAGTCGTCGAAATGAGCGTTCTCTTCACCTGCGACTGCCGCGCCGTCGACGCAGCCGCCGACAGCGAGCTCAGTCTTGAGATCACAGGCGGTGCTGGTTACGCGCACGATTGCGTCGAAGCTTGCGCCCACCTTGATGTCGACATCGGCGGCTCCGGGCAGCTCGAACTCGAAAATGCGGTCGGCTCCGCCGCCGGCCTTGGCGGCACCGCAAGCGGCGGCCGCAACCTGGCCGGCTTCGCTTTCGGCAGTCGTAGCCGAGGCGGTACCGACTAGGCCGTCCTTGTCGACCTCCAGCAGGATGGGCAGCGGTGTCTCACAAGAGCCCTCGATTTTGCACTCGGCGTTGCAGCCGTCGCCCTTTTCGAGGTTGCCGTCATCGCACTGTTCGCCCTCCTCGAGCTTGTCGTTGCCGCACTTGACGCAGCTGCTGGGCGCGCCGGTGCAAGTCCAGCCCTCCTCGAGCTTGCAGGAGCCATCGCAGCCGTCGCCGTCGGCGCGCGCGCCGTCGTCACAGTCCTCGCTGCCGTCGACCACGCGATTGCCGCAGTTGGCCGCGACCATGTTGCCGGCGCCGCCGTCTCCCAGGCCGTCGGGGGCGCCGACGAAAGTCAGCTCCTTTTTTCCACCGCACGCCGCTAGGGCTACCGCCAAAGAGACCGAAACGACGCTCACGGCTGCGCTACGCGTCAATGAAGTAAGCCAACTGGTCATCGTGCCCCGTGTTGTGTCAGTGAAAAGATCACAGCGGCGCGGATGGTAACGGACAGCGGACGCCGGTACAACCGCCCAACAACCGCCCAACAAGCGCGTTTTCGTGTCCGAACGGACTTGTTTTGCGGGGCCGAGCGGGTCGAGCCAGCTCGGGGGGTCGAGCCTGGCTCGCAGGGTCGAGCCTGGCTCGCAGGTCGAGCCTGGCTCGCGGAGCCAGCCGCGCCAGTCCGCCGAGGAGCTGGAACCGATTGCAGGATCGGCTTCCGTCGCGCAAAGTAGTCGGAGATGCTCGCGCCATCCGCTGTCGCCGCTTGCGTGCTTGTTATGGGGTGGCTACTGACAGCCTGCACCGTCGCCGATGCGGAGCCCTCGCAGCCGAACGACTCGTCAGCCGGCAAAAGCTCAACGGCCGGCACTGCGGCGCTGGCCGGAAGCGGCGGGGCAGGGCACGGCAGCGTTGCCGGCAGCGCCAGCGGAGGCAACGGCACTGCAGGCCAGGGCCAGGGAACGAGTGGCAGCACGAGCGGCGGCGCGAGCGCCGGCAGCGCGAACGGCGGCAGCAGCGGCTCTGGCGGCGCCGGTTCGCCGTGCGGCAACGGTAGCCTGTTCTGTACGGATTTCGAGGCCGCCAGCATCGCGCCCGAGTTGTTGTTCTATCCGGAGTACCTGCGCGCGACGCAAATGTTCGTGAAGCTCGACACGGCGGTGTTCCACGGCGGCAAGCAGGCGTTGAAGGTGTCTGGCACCGACTACAGCCAAATGCTCGGCGTGGCGGTGCCGAGCAAGTTTTGGGGCCGCGTGTATTTGCGCAGCGACACGGACATTCAGCAAGGCCACAACACCTATGTCACGGCCGGCACCGGCACCGGTGACCCCAACGACGGCACCTACATTCGCATCGGCGAGCACCAGTGCCAGGTCGAGCTGAACCGCAACACCGACGACAAAGAGCTACTGTCCAACGGCGGCCAATACGCGTGCTCGGGCGGCGTAAAACTCCTCAAAGACACCTGGTATTGCCTCG
>JAYUYU010000854.1:0-3495 GCA_043752365.1 Myxococcales bacterium
CCAACTGCAGATGGCGTCTCCATTGCCGTTGAGTGACGTGCGCTCGGTCGTCACTATGGTGCCGTTGCGCCCCTAGCGAGGCAGTCCTGTCGGGTTTGAGCCCACGTTGGGCGGGTTTAGGGCCCATTCTCGATGACGCAGCGTGGCACGGCGTGTGCAAATGCCGCGGCCATGTTGCAACGAACCGCGCTAGTGGGATCCTTCGCTATTTGCCTAACCATCAGCTCACTGGCGGCCGCGCAGCCGAAACCAGATGAGGGAATGCCGCACGTGGCCCCTGGCTCGCCAGCCGCCTTGTTCGCCGAGCGAGGGCAGCTAGCCATTATGGGCGAGGCCGGCGCCCTGTTCACGCATACGTCGATCAGCGGCGGTGGCTCGACCACGAGCATCGTGTTTCGGCCGGCCATCGACTACTTCATCATCGATCACCTCTCGCTCGGCGCCTTCACGGGCGTCGAATACACCTCGGCGGCGGGCGGCAGCACGACGACGTACGCGATTGGCCCGCGCATTGGCTACGACGTTCCATTCACCGAACGGTTTTCGCTCTGGCCCAAGGCCGGCCTCTCATTCAACAGCGCTACCGTGAAAATCGACGCGACGGATATCGGACCCATTAGTACGCCTTCGTCGTCGGAGTCGAATACCGCGCTCGCGTTCAACTTGTTCGTGCCGCTGATGTTTCACTCCCATCACTACTTCGTAGGCTTTGGCCCCGCCCTCGACCTCGACCTCACGGGCAGCCCGAAGTCGACGACCATCGCAGCGCGTGCAGTGATCGGCGGTTGGGTTTTTTGAGCTAGCTAGCCGCCCTGCAGCTGGATCCAGGCGACTGCGACACCACAACCCACCACGGCCCATTGAGCCAGGGCGCGCCTCCGCTGCCAGCACGCGAACAGCACGACGAGCGCCGCCGCGTGCGCCAGCAGCAGGGCTGGCCAGGGGACAACGGCTGCTCGTTGCGACCCGAAGACCAGCCAGAGCATGAACGGCGGAGGAAGTACCCAAGCGCGCTCGGAGCCGTTCCGGAGGGTGCTCAAGGTGCCCACGATGGCGCATAAAGGACCCGCCAGCTTCCAAAGCAGCTCGACATTGGCAACCCGGGCCGAGGGTGAATCACCCGCCAACCAGACACCCAACGCGCTCGCGGCGAGGAACACTGGCAACGCCAACAGCCGGGGCAGCGTGGCCGCTTGCTCGCCAGTCACGGCTGGACCTCACAGCGGATCTCTCGGCTCGAGCTTCCGGCGGCTACGCTGCCACCGCGCTCATGACAGTCGTCGACGACCTGGGTAGCGGAGGATTGCAGCGCTTCTGCCTGCTCATGGCAATCGAAGATGGCGCGCAGGTCTTTGCCACAAATGATACTGGCGTGGAAGGAGCTCGCGGCACCTGCCAACGGGCCACCTTCCCAGGTATTTAGTAGGCCGGCTGCGATGCCGGGGCAAGACAACAGGGCGCTCTGCTTTTCGGTATTGCAAGCCGCGCTCGCGTCGTAGCGACGTAGCAGCTCTTGGGAGCCGGCGTCGCCCGTGACAATGACAGGCTCGAGGTTGACGATCGGGGGGCCACCCGCGACAGCGTCAGGCGCAGAGTTTTCACAACTGGCGATACTGGGGTCGCAGCCTGACGGAGAACTGGACGAAATAGAGTTGGGCATACCCGTCCATCGGCACCCGCCCGCCGGCAGTTGCGCAAAAAGTCGCGACACATCAAGTATTGGACTCGGTCGCCTTCGATGCTCAGGCGGCGATTAACGCCGGCAAGCAGCCCTGTCCATCGAATCGCTTGACCACTGCACGTCGCTTGCGCTTCTACTCTCTTTCGTGACCCCGAAACGCGTGTCCGGTGGGGTGGTGCACCAGCTCCCGGAAGACCTGAGCGCAGCGCTGAGCGCGAACGCCGTTGCACTCGCGGCTTGGGAGGACATCACGCCCTTGGCACGCAACGAGTTCATCTGTTGGGTCGAGGACGCAAAGCAAGCCAAGACTCGCGAGCGCCGCATTCGCAGGACGCAGGAGGAGCTGGAAGAAGGTCAGCGCCGGCCCTGCTGCTGGCCGGGGTGCAAGCACCGCGAGCGCACGGGCCATTGAGCTCGTTCTTCACGGCCCAGGTCGCAGCTAGCCCGGGGTGAGCCGCTGGAACGGGGCGTGCATGGCCCCGTTGGCGTGGAAATCGAGCAGAGTTCGAAACCGCCGCGTCGCTGGTCCAAGCGGCGCCTTCTGATCGTGGTTTCGAGCCTGATTGGCGGCGTCGTGCTGCTCGCCATCAGTGGTGGGTTTCGCTCGAAGTCTGGGGTTCGTGATGAAGGCACCCGCCGCGATCGGGGACGTCGGCGAAATCGCCCCGGAGCACGCCGCCCCGATCGGCATCGTCGTCACACCTGGCAGCCCTGTGTCGAGCGACACCGAGACCCTACCGCAGCCCAGTGGCTCCGGCAGCTCCGGTACAAGCCCGAGCGCGTTGCCAAAGCTGCAATCGCCAGCTGGCCCGGTCGCTGGCCTGGCTGGAGCGAGCGCCAGCGCGGGAGCACCCACGATAGCGGAAGCGGCAGCCGCCTCAACCGGTGAGAGCGCCGGCGCGGCATCGACCGGTGGCGTCGCAGGCTCCGCGCCAACCTTCTGGGAAGACGCCATGCAGAGCGCGGTCGCCGTGATCTCACAAAACACGATTTCGATGTGCGGGCGCAATACCTGCAACACCGGGCAAGTCTGTTGCAACGCCAGCTGCGGAGTCTGTGTCGCTCCCGGCGCGACGTGTGACAAACAGCAATGCCCCGGCGCGCCACGCACTCCCACCGCCATCCGGTGCGGCACCGCTCAGTGCAACGACGGCCAAGTCTGCTGCAACGCTAGTTGCGGAATCTGTACGGCCCCCGGCGCGACCTGTTCGGACCAGACCTGCCAGTGAAGCCAGGCCTGGGGCGCCCTGAGCCGAAACTTTTTCAGACCGAATTTCGCTGTCGCTGCCATAGACCAGTGATGAGCCGGCTCGAAGCGTGTGGCGCGCGCATTTTCCTAAAAACCTGCGTCTTTCTGACAGTCTTCGCCGCCATCGGGGGCACCGCTCACGCGGCCTGCCCGGTGCAGCCGGCGCCGGCCCCCACGGCAGATCTGCAGGGCTTCAAGGGCCGCGTCTTCGAGCTGGGCGGGCAAAGCATGCCGTACCGGCTGTTCATCCCCGCGGGCTACGACCAGAGCAAACCCTACCCAGTCGTGCTGTACCTGCACCACGCCGGCCTCGTCGGCACCGATAACTGCATCCAACTCACCGAGGAGGCAGGCTCCGGTGGCTACGGCGGCGTGTTCGTGCATCAAGCCACCGCTGCAAACAACGCCAAGTTCGACACGCAGGCCAAGTACCCGCACTTCGTGGTCGCGCCGCAAGCGACCAATTCGAGCTACGGCTTCGGCGGCGGCGTCGCGGGCTCGGCCACGGCCGCAGAGCACGCAACGCACGCGCTCATCTACGGCATGCTCGACGCGCTGAGCAAGG
>JAYUYU010000855.1:0-8801 GCA_043752365.1 Myxococcales bacterium
CGGGGTAGGGATCGGTTTTCTCTAATCCGGTGATCACCTCTGGACCGGAACCAGCGTCGCCAGCAGGGCTGCCGGCGCTGGCGCCCGCGTCTCCGCCCGCGTCGGCGCCCGCACTGTCCCCCACTTGCCCCGCCGTCCCCGCCTGCGGACTACTGGACCCGCCGACGCTAGACCCGCCAACCACGCCCGCCTCGCCGCCGCTGTTGCCAGGCATGCTGCCGGGGCTTTCGCCGGGCACACTACATGCCACGCACAACGCACACGCCAGCCAGCGTAGCGAACTGCTCAACGCAGCCCTGCTCCCCTTGCACGTCCAAAACCGACGCGGGACGAACGCCGAGCCGCTGCAAGCCACAACGCAGACAACAAGCCGGACAGACCCAGCATGTTCCAACTGGGCTTGGCCGACGAGACCGTTCGGCAACCGCATCCGCCCGCTGAGGCTGGGGCGCTACCTGTCGTTCCGCCCGAGCTCGCCCCCGCAGCAGCGCCTACACCTGCTGTGGCGCCAGCGTTCACGCCGCCCGCGGAGACTTGTCCCGCCGAACCGCCCGCAGCCACTCCGGCGGTGCCGGAGCCGCCCGCCCCGCCGCTGCCGCCGTTCGGGTCGAACGTCTGGCCCTTGCTGCATGGCGTAACGGGCGCGGCGGCGCCCAGTCCGACGGGTGCGGTCGCGGCGCCGTCGCTGGTGAGCCAGATGCGGTCCAGTTGGGCGCCGGCCTTGGCCGCCTTGATTTTCAGCGTTTGCTTGCCGACGTCAAACTTGAAAGCGGTTTCGGCGCGGGTCCAACCCCAGGCTGCCGGCGCCAGCGTCACGATTTGATCGGGGCCGCCGTTGACGCTGACGAACACGGTGTTGGACGTGTTGGCCGGACCGTTACCCAGCAGCCACAGGTAGGCGCTGCCGGCTTTGTCGACGTCGAGGTCGTACCACATCACGCTAGCTTCGTCCGGGACGTCGACGGCGCTGTTTGCGGCGGGGTCGACTTGAACGAAGGCGTCGTTACCGCGCCCCACTTCGTCGATGCGCCGGAACGGCCCCGCGTGGCGGGAGCTGCCTTCGGCCTCGATGAACACGCCGACGTCGAGGCTTACCGGATACACGCAGGCAGCAGGCGCGACCAAGCGCACGTACGCGCCGACCGACGGTGCACCCTCCGCAGATACGATGTGCAGCACGTATTCGCCGGGGGGCGCTTCGTTGAGCGTCGCCGGTGGCAAGACCGTGATTGAGCCGTTGTCGGGGCCGGCAACCACGGTCAGCGGCAGGTAGCGCTGACTCTGATTGTAGGAGTGCGTCATTGCCCCAGGGGCCATCAGTGCCACCCCGCGCTCTGGCCTTACGGTCCCGGAAAACTCGATGTCGAACGGGGCGCCCCCCACGACGATCTCCCGACCTTCCTCGACATTGGTGATCACAGGGCGAGCGCCAGCCGACAGGTAGGGCGGCGAATAGATGCGAGCTTCGTTCTTTTCGCAACCGGTATCGTGAGCGTTGTCTTTGCCGCCTCCAATGAGCACGCGGCCATCCTTGAGTAGCAGGACAACGCTGTGGTAGCCGCGCCCCGTGGGTTCGGGCCAGGGATCTTCCGTGCGCACCGTTTTCTTGAACGGATCGATAATCTGAGGGCGCCGCACGCCGTCGGCACCGCCCGGTGCATTCTCTAGCGCCCACGGGCTGCCTGGTTCGCTCGTGTAGCCGTTCAGCAGCAGCACCGTGCCGTCGGGCAACCAGGTCGCTGTAGAAAAATTGCGCCCGATGCCCAGGTCCAATGAGTCCCAGTCGTCGCCGTAGGGGTCATAAAAGTGGGCTACAGCCGAGCCCGGACCGTCTCGGCCGCCGCTCATGATCATCACTTTGCCGTCGGGCAGCATCACGGAGGTCGACCCTTCGGCTTTATCGGCTCCGCTGGGATTGGGCAGCGCTGCATTGGTCGGGCGGACGATGCGGCTGTCGGCGCTGGCCCCCGGCTCATGATTGAACAGCCACATCTCACCCACGTTTCCGATCAGCGCGACGCTCCGCGCCAGCCCTCCGGCCTTGGCAGCTGGAACCGGCTTTGGTAGCAAAAAAACGTGAGTGTAAGCCCTTCCCCCGGCGTTGATCGCGCCAGGGATGTCGCCGGGTTGACTCAGTACGGTGTACGGGTCGGCATTGGGATCCGCATCCCAGATCGCGGGATCGAAGATTTCTAGGGAACGGTTTTCCCTGTCACCCGGTCCGCCCCCTGACCAATGGTAGCCACCCATGATCAGCACCCGCCCGTCAGGCAACAAGCGGTTGGTGGGGTACCACTTCATGCCTGGGCTCGCCGTCTGCCCGCCCTGCATGGGGGCGGCCACGCGCGTGAACGTTTCGGTGACCGGGTCGAAAACGCGTGAGTAGTCGAGGCCGTACTCGGGAGACGCGATCGGCAGCACGCGCGGATAATCCGTACCACCCGCATAGAGAACGCGACCGTCGGCCAACGGAATGTGGCCGCTGCAATACAACACGTGCCGCTCGTCGCGGTCGCGCGCCTCTTCCTGAATGGGCTGCACCAGCAAGGCCTGGCCATCGTCGACCGCGTCGAGCTGTGCCGGGTCGAGCACGAACGTCACGCCGTAGGCGCGCTGCGTGGTGCCGTTGCAACTGTCCTGTGCGATGCGTCCCGTGCCGGTGAGGATGACCTTGCCATCACGTGCTCGCAGCACGGCATGAATGGGGGCCACGTACCAACCACCGGCGGGCTTATTGCCAGTGTGAGCGCCCGTGTCATCGCGCAAGCTGGCGAGCGGTCCCCAAGGACCGCCCTCGGCGGACCGGGCTCCGCGGCTGAACAAGGCGAGCAGCGACAGCGTCGCGACGGAGAGCGAGCGCGACGAATGGCGGAACACGGTTTGCTGAAGTGGCGTCATGGGGATCGCGACTCGGGCTGCACGCCCGACTACGCACTTGTAATTGCCGAACAAGCAGAGCGATTGTTACAAAAACCGGGCGCCGCGCCCAAGGCGAATTGTCCCAGAATTTCGCGAGCAATGCCCTTCGTAAACAAAATTAACTATTCGATTTTTTTTCGTAACAAGAAGCGCGGGGTCCCAGCAATCCCAGTGAATCGCCGGAAGCCACTCTGGATGCCGCAGTAACTCGAGCGAACGAAAAACGTGATGTCTTTCGGGTCTGTTGCTGGTGGCGTGCGCGGTTTTTGCAAATTCGAACGCTTTAGTTACCAGCGCGCGGCGTAAAGGCAGGCACGAGTCCATGGCACCTCGACGAAACTTCCGTCCCTCGACTTACCGGGTAATTGCCGGGCTGGCGCTGGCGCACGTGGCGTTTGGCTGCAGCAGCGACCGTGGCAGCGTCTCTGCTGCGCCAGGTGGCAGCGGCAATGCCGGCGCTGGGGGTACGCAGCTGTCTGGCGGCGGCGGCGGCCCCGGTGGCGACGAGCCCAAGCTCGACCAGCCGATATCGCAACCCTTCAATCCTGCGCCTCCGGTGCAGCTGACGTCGCGTTGGTCGGGAACGGTTGTCGCGGAGTACTCCGAGAATTACACGTTCCGCGTTAAGGCCAACGCGCCGGTCCGCGCCCTGCTCAATGGCGAACAAATCCTTCGGGATTGGACCGCGCAAGGCCCGCGTGTTGCGAGCGGTTCCATCTGGCTCGCAGCGGGAACCAGCTATGAGCTAGCGGTCGAAGCCGAGGCCGCCGTCGCCGAACCAGGCCTGGTCGTCGAATGGGAGAGCCCCAGCAAACAGCGCGGCGTGGTGCCCAAGTCGACAGTCGCGGAAATGGGCCTTCCAAAGCTGGACGCGGTCGCTCCGTTCCTCAATGGAAAGTTCCCGTCGAAGACGCCGAGCTCCGCCGCCGTGCAAGCTGAAAAGGTCAGCGGAAATCTCAATCTGCAGACCGTGATGGGCATCGTCAGTCACCCCAACCTGCAGCACCTGTACATCGTCGGCCGCTATGGCCAAGTGAAGTACATCGACCCAAGCGTCGGCAACGACGCCGGCAAGGTGTTCATCGACCTCAGCCAGGGCCTGTTCACGGGGCAGGACTCGGGCGTGATGAACATGGTGTTCCATCCCCAGTACGGCCAGGCTGGTTCGCCGAACCGCGGCTACTTCTACATGTATTACGTCGCCGACGTGGACGACGCAGAGTTCGTGCGTGTTTCGCGCTTTACCGCAACCGACGGCCAGAACTCGGCAAACCGCAACACCGAACAAATCATGATTCAGGAGCGGCTGACGACTACCTATCATCGGGGTGGTGGCATGGTCTTCGGCAAGGACGGGTTTCTGTACCTCTCGTTCGGTGATTTCGGCAATCCGAACAACGGCCAAGACATCTCGAACAACCTAGCGGCTGGTGTTATCCGCATCGACGTCGACCAGGACCCAAAGCGCAGTCACCCCATCCCCAAGGACAGCGGCCCGGGCGACGACCAGACCTTCAACAAAAACTACTTCATTCCGAACGACAACCCCTTCGTGGGGCAGCCCGGCGTTCTCGAAGAGTACTACACGCTGGGCGAGCGCAATCCTCACCGCCTGACCATGGATCCGGTCACGGGACGGCTATTCGTTGGCAACGTGGGCGGCAACAACACCACGTCCCAAGAAGAAGTGAACGAGGTCGTCAAGGGTGGGAACTACGGCTGGCCCTTCCGCGAAGGTAACACCGATCTTGGCGCGTGGACGTTTGAAGCCTCGGGCCAAATCTTCCAAATTGCCGGCAAACCGGCCAATTTGGTGGGCACGCTTACGGAACCCAACCTGTTCTACGAGCGCCCCCAGAGCTGCATCGCAGTAGCCACGCAGTGCCCCGACTTGGGCACGGTGCCGGAAGGCAAATGCGTGATCGGAGGCTACGTCTATCGCGGTAGCGCGCTGCCGCAGCTCGACGGGCGTTACATCCTCAGCGACTGCACCAACGGCAAGCTCTGGGCCACCGCCGATGAGTTCGGCCACGGCCCCATGACGGAGCTGTTCACCGCGCCCTTCCTCGAAATAGTCACGCTGGGACAAGACCGCGACGGCGAGGTTTATTTCGCGGGCACCGCGGGTGAGGTGTACCGCCTCGCGCCGGCAGGCGCGCCGATCGCCGATCCGCCGGCCTTGTTGTCCCAGCTCGGCGCCTTCAGCAACCTTGCAACGCTGGCGCCTGCGCCAGGCGTCATTCCTTACGAGGTGAGCACGCCGCTCTGGTCCGACGCGGCCAAGAAGCAGCGCTGGATGATCGTGCCCAACGACGGCAAAGCGGATAGTCCAGCAGAGCAAATCGACGTGTCGTCGGACGACACGTGGAAGTTTCCGGTCGGCACGGTGTTCGTCAAACACTTCGAGCTGGACCAAGCGAGCGGTCCGCCGCATCGCCTGGAGACGCGCTTTCTGGTCCACGGGCAGGATGGGCGCTACTACGGCGTGACTTACCGCTGGCGCGCGGACAACAGCGACGCCGACTTGCAGAATCCCAAGGCCTTTCGTGAAAAGGTAGGCGACCAAACCTGGCACTATCCAAGCCGCAGCGAGTGCGGGCAGTGTCACAACTCCAGCGCCGAGTACGTGCTCGGGCCGAAGACCGCGCAGCTCAATCGCCCGCTCTACTACCCGAGCAGCGGGCTGACCGCGAACGCGCTGACGACGCTACAGGGGCTAGGCCTGCTCAGCACGCCATTAATGCCCGTCTCACTGCCTCAAATGCCAACCATGCACGAGGGCACCGCATTCACGGAACAGCGCGCTCGCGCTTACCTTGGCGCTAATTGCGCGCATTGCCATCGCCCGGACGGCCCGGGTCGGGGCGAGTTCGACGTGCGCTTCAACACACCCCTCAACCAACAGCAGATCGTCGGGGGTGACGCGATCGAGACGCTGGGTGTCATGGGCGCGAAGCTGCTGACGCCCCAAAGCCCGGACAGTTCCGTCATCTTCAAGCGGCTGTTGGCGCTCGATGGCACGGCCATGCCGCCGCTGGCCAAGGGCATGGTAGACGACAGTGCGCTGTCGGTTTTCACAGCCTGGCTCGCTGCGATGAATCTGCAGTCCAAGCCCACGGCTCCGGCTGCAGTGGCCAACCTCGGTCTGTCGCTGAAAGCCAACGCCGAACTCGCCGTGCCGCTGGCAGGCACGGATGCCGACGCTGATGCGCTGGATTTTCGGATTTCCCGCATGCCCGTGCACGGAACGCTGCACGGCTTTGGCAAGGACTTGATGTACCGGCCCCACCCGGACTTCGCAGGCGTGGACGGTTTCACTTTCATCGTTAGCGACGGGGCTAATGTGAGCGAAGCCGCGTCAGTTCAACTCACGGTGACGGCCCAATGAAGCCGCGACCGACCGCTCGAGCAGTAAAGAGGCGAGGAGCCATGGAAAAATTCTTGAATCACTTCAGTGCGGGCTCCCCGGGGGCCTTTTTGGGACACAGTGGGCGCAGGGCGGGGTGGACAGGCGTCGCTGTAGTGCTGGCACTGAGCTCGCTGGCTTGCTCAGAAGCGTCTTCGACCAGCACGCCCGTAACGACTGGCGGAATGGGCGGCCAGGTCGGCAGTGTCGGGGGAACCGGCGTCGTCGCCGGAACTTCGAACACGCCGGGCGGCACGTCGCCAGCCAGCAGTGGCGCAGCCGGGACGGCCACAGGAGCCAGCGGTGGCGGCGCTGGTGGTAACGGAGGCAGCGGCGGCGCTAGCGGGAACGCTGGCTCTGGAGGCAGCGGCGGCGCCGATGACGGATGGACTTCGCTCTTCAACGGCATGAACCTCGACGGCTGGACGCCATCGGCAGGCCACGCAGGGCTCTTTACGGTCACCCAGCTCGACAACGAAGGCGTGCTCCATGGCTACCCAACCCAGGTTGATCAGAGTGACCAGCCCATGGCAACCCTCCGGACGGTCGCGTCGTTCAGCAGCTACTTGTTCTATCTCGAGTATAAGTGGGGCACGAAGCGCTACTCCGACAGGAAGCAAACTGCCCGTGATAACGGCATCTGCTTTCACCTCTGTAACGACCCAACCCAGGTCTGGCCAGAATCGCTCGAGTTTCAAATCGGTTCCCAGGCGTGGCCCGGCGATTGGGTCACCGGCAACATCTTCATGCTCGTCAACAAGACCAGGGCACAGTGGCCGTACACCATGCTGAATAACCAGGAGGTTTTTTCGGCGACGGGTGCGAAGAAGAACATCGGCGCGCCGGGGAGCTACTATAAAGCGCTGGCTCCCTCCAACCTCGATAAGCCTGACGATTGGAACATCATCGAGCTGACGGTGCACGGCAGTAAAGATGCCGAGTTCAAGGTCAACGGCACGGTGGTCAATCAACTCTTCGACATGGAGTGCGACGAAGGGCAAGGTTTCAAGCCGCTCGACCGCGGTCCGATCGCGCTGCAGGCCGAGTGGGCTGAAATCTACTTTCGGAAAATTCGCATCAAGGTGCTGCCGTAAAACCACGCTGATGCAACGCGTTTCTGAAAATTCATGAGCGCCAAGCAACGCGCCAGCCGCCAGTGGCTCTAGATTCCAAATGGGCAGCAGCCCAACTCGTGTTTCAATGAACTTTGCTCCAGAGGTCCCTCGATGCTGAAATCACGCCCGCATTCTCTGCTTCTTCTCGTGTCCGGAATTGTTTCCGCAAGTTTGGCGTGTAGCTCGGGCGGCACCACTGACGTGACGACGGTCAAGGTGGACCCAACGGCGGGGACTGGCTCCACCGTCGGCGGGTCCAGCAGCGGTGGCACCGGCACGCCTGTTTCCACCGCCGGGAGCCCCGCGATGGGCGGCAGTGCTAGCGGCGGCCAGGCAGGCTCGTCCCAAGCCCTGGGCGGGTCGGGCGGCACGGGCGTCACGGGGGGTACCGGCGGTACTGGTGGCGGAGGTGGTACCGGCGGCGCGGGCGACCATCCAGACAAGGTCGTGCTCTTCGATGGCTCGCCTGCGAGCTTCAAGAACTGGACCTCCCGAAACAATGGTCAGGACAATCCCTGGGAGAACAACGGGGATGGGTCGATGACGGTGAAGAGCAACACCGGCGATATCATCTCGAAGCAGGTGTATCAGGATGTCTTCCTCCACTTGGAATACAAGACGCCAAAGATTACCTCCGCCGGTGGGGGGCAAGAGCGCGGTAACAGCGGCGTGTACCTGAAGAGCTCTTACGAGTTGCAGGTGCTCGACAGCTACGGGCTACCGCCGGCGATTGACGGTTGCGGCGCGATTTATAGCATCAAGCCGCCGCTCGTCGTTGCCTGTAAGAAGGAAGACGAGTGGAACACCTACGAGGTCGAGTTCAAGGCTCAGGTCTGCAACGGTGGCCAAAAGACGGCTAACGCCAAGTTCGTCGAGGTCAAACTGAACGGCATGGTGGTTCAGCAAAACGTCGAGGCTGATCACACGACTCAAGCAGGGCTGGACGAGAGTTGCGATCCGAAGGGCGTGTTGCTGCAGGATCACAGCTCGATCCTGCCGGTGTCGTTCCGCAACATTTGGGTTATCCCTCGAAACTAATCGCTGGCGGTCTCGACGACCGTCGAGTGTAAGGGCAACCCGAATGAGGACTACGATGAAGCACACAGTGGCTGCGGCGGTCGTGTTGGCTGCGTTTACCTGGCAAGCTCCGGCGCGGGGTGAGATCACGCTCGCTGAAAAGGAGGGCTGGAAGGTGTCGACGGATGGCCGCGTGAATGCGTTCATCAGCGTGGCCCGAGGCACCGGCATCCCCGAAGGCCAGCCCGATTATCCCGGCACGACCACCAAGGACCAGAAGGACAGCAAGGAAGAGCTGCGATCGACACGTATTCGCAACGGTTTCTTGGCCAGCATCCTCGGTT
>JAYUYU010000856.1:0-3491 GCA_043752365.1 Myxococcales bacterium
CGGCAGCGAGCCGTCTGTTCATCTGGACGACGGGCGCGAGCGAAGTGCTCTGGTTGGACCTAGCCGCGACGGACAGCTCGACGAATCTGCCCTTGGCTACTGCGCATTTCGAGACCGCCCCTACGGACGTGCAGCTCGCATTCGCCAGCGATCACGAAGTGCTGCTGGGCGTCGCGCCGGCTTCAGATGGTGGTGCAACGGTCGGCATCATCGATCTGGCCAGCTGGCAGGTGGGCAGCGCGAATACGCCCGTAGCGGCGGACTCGCTGCTCGTGCTGCCGCAGTCGAGCAACAAGCCCAGCCCTGTCTTGCTGTACTCGCGCGCGCCCGCAAATCGTCAAATCGAAGTGTTGGGTCTCTCCGACGCTCAGCGGCTTGCCTCTCGCATCGACGTCGGGACCGAGCGACCCGAACCCATCACACCTCTACCGCTGAGAGCGGCCTATCGGCTCCTCACTCCGCTCAGCGACACGGTCATGCTGCTGCAGAACCAGGACGGCGGCGCGACCGTCTACAACGTAGCGGACGCGACGACGACCAGCGTCTCAGGCTGGGTGCCGGGGGCGTCGTTCGTCGGCACGGGTTCATTCATCGGCCGCCGCTTCTTCAGCAAGCAGGCACTGGGCGGCGGGCGCTACCGAATTCGGGCCTTCTCCAAGCTCGCCGCAGATGGCGCCTTCGACGAATTCGTCGCGCCAGGAGATGTAGCGGGCCTGTTCGAGCTAGGTGAATCGGCGTACGCATTCATGCACCCCGGAACGTTGGGGCTACTCACCTACTACCAGCCGCGCGGCGTGCACCCGGAGAGCTACACGGCCGTGGGATTTCTGACCGCGGAGTTGGCGCAATGAAGCGTGCCTACTCATGCGCCGTGGCGTTGGCCGCGCTGTGCGTCGCAAACCGCGCTGTCGCGGCCGACGAGCAGACCGAAACGCCGGTCCGTGTGGACGCCGCCGCCAGCATGCTCATTCGCAGCAATGACGAGAGGGGCTCCGTCTACCTGTTCTCTGACAGCCCGCGCTACAGCGTCACGCTGCGAGGCGCGATTTGGTGGCCGCTCGGTCAGTACCAGCGATTGGGCGTTTGGCTCGGTTACCGCTACGAGCCGGGCCCCGCATGGGTCACCTTCACACGCGCGCCCAACGCGAGCTTGAACGACCCTGGCTCGGCGGGGGTCAAATCCTGGATGCTGGCCCACGATCTCTCGATCGGCCCTACCTACGACGTCAGCATTTGCACGAGCTGCTGGATGCTCGCTTTTGCACGCGCCCACGCCGGCATTGGCCTGACGTCGGCTACATTGCAGATCCAGTCTCGCGATGACGGGCACATCTATTCGGACACCGATCTCGGCTGGAACTTGAGCGGCACCCTCGAGCTAGGCGCCAGACTTCGCAAGGTGGGACTTGAGCTGTTCGCAGGCGGCGGCTACCTGTGGAGCGAGGCACCGAACATGGTGCTCAAGCAAGACGGCGTCACTTTCGAATCCAAGCAAACGTCCTTGGTCGAGGTTCCGCGCGCCGGCGTGCTCGCATACGTCGGGCTAGGCTTGGAGCTCTAAGGTGCTTGAGATTCAAGGGGACAAGCCGGTAGTCATTTGCTCGCCCCTTACCGCGATGTGTAGACACCCAACGACGCACCGCGCACGCTCACATCCGAATGACAACGGAAGCTAAGCTCGATTTCTACGGTGACGGCGCCGATCGCCCTTGGGTAAATGCTCGCCTGGTCAGCTCAGCCATCGTCGGGCACACCACCGAAACTTCAGTGAAGCTCTGGGTGCGCGCTTGGACCGCCGGGAGTTACTGTTTGCTGGTTTCCACGAGCGAGATCGCGCGCGGACTAGCCGGCTCGCGACCGCGCCTCAAAGATGGCGATCCAGCGCTGGAGGACGCTAGCGGCGCTATGCTTCAGTCGTTCGACTGCGTGCACCTGGAGGCAGCGGTGGACGGCACTACAGACTTCACGCATACCTTCGAGATTGGCGACCTCGCCGAGGGGCGGCAGTATTTCTATGCCTTGTTCGCCACGGATGACAACCCGGCGCACAATGCGTGGGAGCTGGCGCCTGACCCCCTCGGCCGCACTTTCAAGACCCTGCCCCAAAAGCGAGGTCGGCTAACATTCGGCCTGGTGAGCTGTCACATGCCCTTCGCAAAGAATGGCGATGTGCAAAACCACACGATGTGGGAGCGGCTCTACGACACGCTCGACGAGGCCGACGCTGACTTGCTGATTGCGTGCGGTGACCAAGTATACGCGGATGGCAACGACCGAATCGATATTTGGCGGTGGCTGCGCAAGAATGCAAAAGCCGTGGGCGCGATGCCGAAGGCCGAGCGCATTGCCATCATGCGTAGTTGGTATCGAGATATCTACCGAGGGTATTGGGGCTTTCGCGGCTTGCAAAGCACTTTCGGTCGCTTCCCTTCCTACATGATCTGGGACGACCACGAAATTTTGGATGGCTGGGGTTCCTACGACGACGACGAGCTGGCGCGCAAGGTGGCATTGCCAGTCAAGCCAGAGCTAGCAATCGAGCTTTCCAAGGACATGCTCGCCGCAGCCCGTATGACGTATATCGAGTACCAAGGTAGCCACAATCCTTCCCCTCTGGCTTCGGATGCGTTTGACTATTCGTTCGACGCCCATGGCGCGGCCTTTTACGTGCTTGACACGCGGAGCAAGCGCGATTTCAAAGCGAAGGAGGATGCCATCCTCGGCGGGGCACAAAGGGCGCGTTTTCTAGCCTGGCTCGATCGCAAGGAGACGGCGGACGCCCGAGCCGTCTTCATCGTCACGTCGGCCCCCGTGGTGCACCTGCGCTCGCTCTTCGGCAATCATCTCGACCTCGAGCTGCTGACCATCGAAGACGACATACGCGACCAGTGGGAGCACGAGTCTCACTGGGCGGAGCGCGACGCCCTGCTCGAAGCAGTTTTCTCCCGTTCTGCCTCGCGGTCTCAGCCCATAGTCTTTTTGAGCGGTGACGTGCACGTCGGCGCCGGCTTTCAGCTTACGACGGAGAAGCACGAGCGAGCGCGCGTATTCCAAGTCACGTCTAGTCCCATAACCCGCGCCACCCCCGCAATCGCCACCTTGCTCACCAAGAATAGTGGAGCGCTCGGTGGCGCCGGCGGGATCTACCACTTCACTCGGCTCGACGTGGTGGGGCAAAACAACTTCTGCATCGTCCGTCTAGAGGGACCGGACACAGATCTGCGACTCACCTTCAACCTCTACAACCGACAACCCGAAGACGAGCACATCGTCAAACGCCAGCGGATCCGCCTACCGGTATTGCCGCGCAGTAGCGCGCGATAGTGCGACAACATTCTCCCAACGAAGGAGGCCTTACCTGGCTGCCCAGCGGGGCAGCTTCGCCGAGCACCAGCGCCGCGACGCACAAGGCCGAACGCCCAGTCCAGGCCGCGGTGCGAATCCAGTTCGTCGCCACGAGGCGCCGGTGCACCGCCGGGTCGAAGCCGCGC
>JAYUYU010000857.1:0-8795 GCA_043752365.1 Myxococcales bacterium
GAGGTGCTTTCGCAGGGCCCGGCCACGGTGGCGCGCATCGTCGAGCGAGCCGGGGTGGGACGCAGCACCTTTTACGAGTTCTTCGACAGCCCTGAGCACCTGCTGGAGCACCTCGAGCAGCGCTCACTGCGCGCGTTGGAGGCCGCGCTCGACGTTGCATTCAACGAGGCTCGAACGCCGCTCGAACGCGTGCGAGCGATCGCCCGAAGTTGGTTGGTCGAGCTCGAAGCGCGACCGACAGAAGCGCGCGTCGCGCTGACACGGCGTCTGGGGAGCGAGCTGCTCGCCCCAGCGGGTAAACTGCTGCATCACGCGCTCGAGCGCTGTGTGCAGGCGGCGCGCACCGAAGGCATGGGCTGGTTCAACGCCGACGATGTAAGCCTGCTGGGCGCCGCAGCCGCAGTCGAAGCGATCAGCCGCCGACATCTTGCCGGCCGTCCGATCCGCGACGCCCCGCGGGCCTTGGCTGAGTTGATCACCAAGCTGCTCCGCTAAACAGCTGCGTCAAGCTGTTGAGTTGCTTCAGGTGGGGCACAAGCTGTGGGCGCCCTGTGGAGAATCTGGGCGTGACTATCAGGCTTGGTTTCGAGCAGACGTCGAAATCGAAGTACGCGTCCGGAAGGTCATTCTCGCCATTTCCATGCGTGCGCCAGGGTGCTACGGTCGACAACGAATGGCAGGCAGCCCAGTTGAGCTCAAGGTGGGGGGCCAGACGTACCGCGTCGTCGCCTCCGCTGAAGAGACAGAGCTGAGGCGGCTGGCCGATTTGGTCGACGCGCGGCTGCGCAGCATGAGCGCGCCGGGCCGCCCCATCTCCCCGCAAGCCTTGCTGCTCGCCGCCATCTCGCTCGCGCACGATCTCGAAGAAGAAAAGCGGAAGCGGCTGCAGCTCGAGGCACGCTCGAAGGAGATGTTGCGCAGCGTGCTGGCCCGTATCGACGCGGCGATCGAGGCCAGCGACGAAAAGCCGGACGGTGAAAGCGAGCCCAGCGAGCAGCCTCCGACCATCGAGCTCATCGGCGACGAGTTCGAGCTCTGAGCCCCGCCCGCTAGAGGCCGCCGTCCACGCGACGTTCGATGGGCGGCAGCGGCGGTAGCTCCAGAACGACGCGCCACTTGCCGTCTTCGCGCACACATTTCACGCGATCGACGGCGGCGTCCTCGCCGGTTACGCTGACCTCGGCCCAGTCGCCGTCGATGCGCATCTCGAAGTGACGCGGCTTGTGATGCAGCCTGAAGCGTGACGGCGGCAGCATTTCTTCGGGCGCAATTTCGCGGCCAGCAACGTCGCTGGCGCGCTTAGCGCGCTCGGCGAGGTTGCGGCGCGCGTCGCTCCAAAGCAAATCGTAGGCAGCGCGGGCTGACTTGCGCTCGCCGTGCACACGCTGCATTCGCTGAATGAACTCGGCCACGACGCGATCGGGCTCGCCGTCGCTGGCTTCTTCTTCACAGCCTGACAGCAGGGCCAGCGTCGCCGCCAACAGCAGGCACGACGCCTGCAACCGGAGAGCGCGCCGCGGTTTCACCTTACGCCTGCGCCTTTTGCGCGGCCGAGGTCAGGCCCATGGCGGCGTGGACGTCGGCCATGGTTCTTTGCGCAATGCTGCGGGCCTTTTCGGCTCCTTCGGCCAGCACGTCGGTCACCAACTTGGGCTTGGCGCGCAGCTCGACGTAGCGCTCTTGCAAGGGCGTGAGGTCGCTTACGACGGCGTCGCGCAGACGCATTTTGCATTCGCCGCAGGGCAGCGCGCCGCTGCGACAGTCAGCGTCGATACTCGCCAGCGCCTCGGCGCTGGAGGCTGCTTTGTGAATGGTGAAGATGTTGCAAACCTCGGGGCGGCCCGGATCGCCGAGCTTGAGCTTCAGCGGATCCGTAAAGGCGCTTTTCAGCTTTTTTTCGATTACCTTGGGGGGATCTTGCAAGTCGATCGCGTTGGTGGCGCGTGATTTGCTCATCTTCTGCTTGCCGTCGAGGCCCATGATGCGCGGAGCGGCGGACAACCGCGGCATCGGCTCGGGGAAAACCTTGCCAAAGCGATGATTGAACCGACGGCAAATTTCGCGCGCCAGCTCCAAGTGCTGCACTTGGTCTTCACCCACCGGAATCAAGTTGGCTTTGTACAACAGGATGTCGGCAGCCATCAGGATTGGGTACGTGAAGAGTCCTGCGTTGTTGTTTTCCTTGTGCTGCTCGCTCTTCTCTTTGAACTGCGTCATGCGGTTCAGCTCACCCATCATGGTGATGGTGGTGAGGTACCAGCTGAGCTCCATGTGCTCTTTGACGTCGCTCTGAATAAATAGGGTGGAGCGCTTCGGATCGATGCCGCCCGCCAGGTAAGCGGCAGTCACCTCGAAAACGCGCTTCGGCAGCTCTTTGGCGTCGTACTCGACCGTGACCGCGTGGGCGTCGACGACGCAGAAGATGGTCTCGGTGTCGGGCTCGCGGGACAGCGCCACCCAGTTGACGAGCGCGCCGTAGTAGTTGCCGATGTGGAGACCAGCCGTCGGCTGCATGCCAGAGAAGATGCGATTCATCGGGGGGGCGAAGGCTAACCTTTCCTGGTGAGGGCAGCACGCGCCGCTTGCGGCAAATGCACCCAGAAGTTGGCCGGTGTAGATCCGGGCCCGCTACGATTTCACGCGAGCATGCCCGCCGCCCTTTCGCCCGCCAAAACCCGAGCTTTTGCCGATTCGGAGCTACCGCCTGCCGAGCTGTCGCTGGTTCGGAAGGGAGACCCGGACTGCGTCTTGGTGGCCGGCGACAACCTGAGCGCGCTGCAAGCCTTACAGCGGGGGCCGACCCGCTTTGCCTTGGCCTACCTCGATCCGCCATTTTTGACCGGTCGCGAGCACGCGCTGGTGGAGCGCAAGCGCGGGAAACAGGGCGAGATTATCCGCACCCTGACGCCCGCGTTCGACGACCGCTGGGCCTCGCTGGACGATTACCTGGCGTCGCTACGGCCCCGCATCGCGGCGGCGCGCGAGCTGTTGTTACCCGACGGCTGCCTGGTTCTGCATGTGGACCCCAAGACCAGCCACTACCTCAAGGTGGCCTGCGACCAGATTTTCGGGCGCGACTGCTTCGCGAGCGAAATCATCTGGCGCTACCGGCGCTGGCCGGCCAAAACCCCCAATTTTCAGCGCGTTCACGACGTGCTGTTGCGCTACGTCAAGGACGCTCGCGTAGCGCCACGCTTTCAGCAGCTGTACGAGCCGCTGGCGCCGTCGACCTTAGCTACCTGGGGCACCAAAAAGCAGCGCGCCGTGACCGACGCTACCGGGCGCCGCACGCGCTCCAGCGTAACCGCCGAAGCCACGCCCGGCGCGCCGATGGGTGACGTCTGGGAAATCGGCATCGTTGCCCCGGTTGCCAAAGAGCGAACCGGGTACCCCACGCAGAAACCCGAGGCGTTGATGTCGCGCCTGATCGAGAGCTGCACGCGGCCGGGCGATTGGGTGCTGGACGCCTACGCCGGCAGCGGCACCACCGCCAGCGTGGCGCGCAAGCTCGGCCGCGCCGCGTTGTCCATCGACGAGAGCGCGCAAGCCTTGGAAGTGGCGCGTAGACGCCTGAAGCTGGCCGGTTTTCCGGCGCTGGAGCTGAGCGTGGCCGAAACCGAGCAGCCCCCCGAGGCCGTGAAGTCGTCGACGCGTGTCGTGGCGTGAACCGAAGCGCTAGCGGGTTCCGCGCTCACCCGGCTCGGGCTTGGCCGCACCGGCCGGGGCAGGCCTGCCGCTCGGCAACGGCGGCAAGGGACGCGCGGAGGGCTCGGCGGGTGCAAACGTGGAGTCGGGCAAGAGCTCGAGCAGCTGCGCGTCGAATGCCGTCAGGCTCTGCTTACGCAGCTCGGTCACGAGGTTTTGGCGCGCCAGCTCCAGCCGTTGCCGCGTGAGCAGCGTGCGAATGGCGGGCCCTTCTTGGGCAACCGTGCGTGCGATTGGCGGCAAGCTGCCGCGGCGCCAAACCACAGCGATGCCGGCCTGAACCTTGACGGGCTCGGGCGCAATTTGGCCATCGACAAGCTTGTCGACGGCGGCAAAAAGCGCTGGGTCTACACGTAGTTGCGGAGTTTCAGTGCTGCCGTCGGCGCGCACGAAACCCAAGTCCCCGTCGCGGAACTTGGTGGCTGTGTCGAGCGAGTTGTCGCGAGCAAAGTTGCGCCACTTGCCCGGGCCCGGCGCGCCCTGCGACTCAGCGATGATCTTCTTCGCCAACGCCTCGTCGTTCACCAGAATTCGCCAAATGCGCACGCGGCGCGGCGTCTCGAAGCGAGCCTTGTGCTCGTCGAAGTACCGCTGCACGTCGGCTTCGCTGATCGGCTGCTGCTCGGTCGTTTGGCGCGACAGCTCGATCTCCATGGAGCGCGAGTAGAGCTCGCGAAGGCGGTCGGCAGTGCGCGGGCGCTTGTCGAGCTTGCGGGCGCGCGCTTCGGCGACTCGTTGTAGCTCCGGGGCAAGCAGCCGCTCGACGACCGCGCGGCGGCGGGCAGCGTCGTCGGCGCCCAGCTCGCTCAGCTGGAAGGCCGGCACACGCCTCAATGCGCGCGCTACGGCGGCGGCGTCGGCGGTTTCGGGGCCGGCGCTCACCACGGGACCGGCGTCCGCCGCAAAGGCCGATGCGCTGGCCAGCACCAGGGCGAGAGCGGGCAGGCGATACAGCTTCGTCATTTGATTTCGGGCAGGACCCAGCCAAGCTGCTTGAGCACGCCGCGCAGAATGCCTTCTTCGTCGCGCGCGCGTTGTTGGTAGACCAAAAAGCGGTCGTTGTGGCCTTGAACGGCGGCGTCTGCCGAGCGCTCGTAGTTTTCGAGCGATAGCAGCAGGTGCGGATGAGCCTGGACTACTTCTTTGGGGACGTTCATACGGGACGCTGCCTGAAGGCGCGCCGTGGCCACTTGGTGCACCAGCTCGGCCAAGTCCTTGTCGTTGATGCGGCCGCGCAGGTATTCGGACTCCCGACTAGCTTGAATGACCAGCATCGCGGCGCGATTCAGGTAGCTGCCCGCCTCCGTGGGGGCGGCGAACAGCAGCGGCGCGAGCCCGGCCACTACCAAAAATGCGCGCCGGCGGTTCAAGCGGGAGCGTCCATTTCCTCGGTGGCTGGGGCGTCGTCGGCCGCAGCTTCGGCGGCCTCGGACAGCGCTTGCGCTGCAGCGGCGCGTTCGGCCCCGCGCTTCGACTTACCGCGGCCTTCGCCGAGCAGCATGCCCTGGTGCCGCACTTCGACCCTAAACCAGCGATCGTGGGCGGGGCCGCCTGTTTCGACCAGCTCGTAGCTCGGGGCCACTCCGTTTTGTGCCTGCAAGCGCTCCTGTAGCTCGCTTTTCGGATCGAGGTCGGGGCCGACCGCCCGCAGCGCGGGCTCGGCGATCGAGCTGCACAAGGTCCGGGCCGCGTCGAGTCCGCGCTCGAGGAAGACGGCCGCTACGAGCGCCTCTACAGCGTCGGCCAAAACGTTGGTGGCGTCGCCAAGGCCAGCCGCTTCTGCGCCGCGCCCCAAGCGCAGCGCCTTCGCTAGCTCGTGCTCGCGCGCCCAAAGCGACAACGCCTCGGCGCTAACGAGCTGTGCGCGCATGCGCGTCAGCACACCTTCGTTGGCGTTCGGCTCGCGCATGAACAACAACTCGCCCACGCAAAAGCCGAGTACGGCGTCGCCCAAAAACTCGAGCCGTTGATTGTCGGACAGGTCGCGGCGTTCGTTCGAGTAGCTGGGGTGGGTCAGCGCTTCATCCAAGCGCGGCGCGTCGCTCGGCAGCCCTACCAGGGCGGCGACGCGATCACGCTGCTCGACGAAGTCGTTTCTCACGGTTACCGGGCGACCTTAGCATTCCGGGGCTAAGCACAGTTTAACGCGTCGCGTTATACCGGCGTAGACCCGATCACGGCCGTGAAACATCAGTCCCCGCGGCTTGTCGGATGGGACTGATGAGCCTCGGCTATTCTGGCGTGATGGCAGCACTGAGGGCCTGCCCCTTTTGTCGAAAGCTTTACACGAAGGGTGAGGCGACGACGTGCCCGGACTGCGACGTCGGGCTGGTGGCCATGAGCGAGCTGCCACCGTCACTGGACGCGCTCGAGAACGAAGCCGAGCAAGGCCAGCTCACTTTCCCGGAAGACCAGCTGCTCCCGACCACGTACATGGGGCGCGGTCGTGGCGCGCTGTTGGCGCTGTCCGCGCTGGGGTTGTTCGCATTCTTCTTGCCGTGGGTCGAGCTCACGACGCCTGAGTCCGTCGTGTACAGCGCGTTCGACTTGGCGCGCGGGCGAGCGGGCTTTCTGTGGGGCGGCGCGACGGCTTGGCTGGTGATGATTCCGCTGGTGATGACGCGGCGGACCATCACGCGCATGCGCGGGGTCCGGGTGGTGACGGTCATGTTCGCCGCCATGACGTTTACGGAAGCGTTGATGCTTTGGCTGATGCCGCCACAGCGCGGCGTTACCCCGCTCGAGCTGCACTTTCGCTATGGGCTGTACCTAAGCGGAGCGATCTCGCTAGCAGGCGTCGCGGTGGCGGCGCGCTTCGGCGGTAGCCTCGACAACCTGCCGACATTCCTGCTGGATACGCAAGAGCACGCCGCCGCTCCGAGCGACGTGCCAAGTGAGAGCAGCGCGGGACGCACCCTGCACTAGCCGGCCGCCGCGTTGCTGAGATCACGCAGCGTGCTAGTAGGCTGAATGGGCGCGCTCCGGACTCCGGTTCCGCGGCTTCCTTCGCAACCCGAAGAGGAGATCGACGAGCGCGCACTGGAGCTGACAGAAGTTCCGGCAACCGTCGTCTGCGCCACCTGCGGTTTGCCCGAGTGCAACTGCGAGGTCGATCGCCCGTCCACTTTCTCGGGCGTGGTTGCCATCGTACCGTGGGAGCGATCAGGGGGCAGCGTGCTGTCGCGCTTGTGGGCTACGGCGCGACTGGGCACGCTTTCACCTGATGGTTTTTTTGCCGCGCTGCCGCCCGGTGGCGTCGTGCCGCCGTTGGTGTTCGGCGTGCTGGCGGAAACGCTGGCTGCGCTGGGGCTGTGCGCCACGTTCGCTGGCGTGGTGTTCGTCATCGTGCCCGCGTTCGGCGCCGAGCTGCTTGGCAACGTGGCCCTGCAGGGCCTGGTGTTCAAAACGATGGCCTGGGGCGTGCCGGGTTTGGCCCTCACGATGGTGCTGCTGCACGCCGCCCATGGCGCCGCGTTGGACGCCGCTGCGCGCCGTGAAGGCTCGCACCAAAACGGCCGTGGCCTGCGTTTCGGGCTGTATGCGTGCGGCTGGGACCTCGTCACGCTACCGCTGGGGCTGTTGGTGCTAACGGCAACGGACGGTCCGGTGAGCGCGTTGAGGCATTCGGCGAAGGGCCTCACGGCACCCACCAGCGCAGCCATCGCCTACCTCACGCACGTGCACCATTTCGAGCGGGACGTTGCCGCGCGTGTGTCGCGCCGCGCCGTCGGCATCGTGTTCGTGCCGATGATTGCGCTGGTGACGCTGGGCTTCACGGTTGGGCTGCTGTGGGCAGCGCGCTAACCGCGGCGCGGCGACCCCTCAGAACATGGCGCCGAGCTCAAAGCTCAGCGTGTACTGGCGCTCTTCGCCTTTGAGCGCGAGCTTATCGGCCGCGTCGTTCTGCGCGTCGGCGGGCGGCACGGCGTCGATCAAAAATTGGCCGCCGAGCATGACCATCTCGTAGCGGTAGTTGAGACCGAAAATCAGCCGATGGCGTTCGAGTCGGGCCGGCTTGAACACGACGTTGTTGTTGAAGTCGAGCGGCGAACCGCCCTTACAGACAGGCTGGCCGTTGTCGGCCGGCTTGTTGGGGTCGGGGTCGGTATTGCCGGGCACGTTCTGCCCGGCGTAGTTGCAGTAGCGGAGGGCGTCCGTGCCGGGCGTCAGGTCCACCAGACCAGAGTCGCCGAACATCCACACGTATTGGTAGCCGAGGTACGGCGTCAGAACCTGCGAATCTTGGATCGGCAGGGGCTTGCTGATTTGCCCGTCGAGGGAGGCCACGGTGAGTTGGAACTGCGGCGTGCCGGTGATGGTGCGCACGCCGCCGCCGACCGCAACGTCCGGCAAGATGCCGCCGACGCCAGTACGGAAACCTTCGAGCAGGCTCAAGCGCACGTCAGCGCCACCAGAAATGATGCTCGTTTTCGGCATGAAGCCGACACTGCCAGTGATTTCCAAACCGAAGCCGAAGCCCTTACGAAACTTCAGCGAATAGAGCTGGAGCAGAGACTGGGGTGAGCCGTTCGATTTCGAGGACGAGCCGTTCGACGGATCGACCGCGCCCTGCGTACCGTTCTTCCAGTAACTCTTGTCGCTCGAGATGCTGGTGAAGTCCGACTCGAGCGAAAGGTGGAAGCCGCCGTAACCAGTGGTGCGCGCCGAGTGCATGGCCGTGGGCGCGAAGGCGAAGGCGTACTGGCTGATCAGCCGCTTGAAGGCTGCATGGTCGGGCGCGCAGGCCGCGCTGATCGTTTCACCTGTTGGATCGTTGACCCACTCACCATCGCGGTGGCAAGCAGGGTCAAGGACCAGGCGCTCGAGCGCCGGGTCCATGGGCTCCGCGCTCGCTACAGCGCTGACGCAGGCGACTAGGATTGCAGCGGCAAAGGCAGCTAAGCGTACGCGCATCGGGCGGACCGTCGGGCGAGGCTACTTGGCGCCCTGGATCCACGTCAAGCTAGCTGTCCTACGGGCCTTCCGCGGGGGGCCGCGGGACGTGAATCGAGCGGTAGCTCGCTCTACTTCTGGCATGCTGGCCGCTCGAACGCGTGTGGGAGCTTCCCGCTGGCCGACATGACTTGTGA
>JAYUYU010000858.1:0-3488 GCA_043752365.1 Myxococcales bacterium
CGGCTCAGCTTGCCAGGTGCAACACGATGCGCGTGCCGATGGGCTCGCGCGTTTCGACACGAATGCCGCCGCCGTGCGCCTCGGCAATTTGCCGCGTGATGGCCAGCCCCAGGCCGGTGCCGTGTTGTTTGGTGGTGAAAAACGGCTCGAATAGTCGTTCGCGCGTGGTGGCCGGCATGCCGACGCCCTCGTCGTCCACGATCAAGTCGAGCCCGCCGCCTTCGGCCTCCAGCAGCTTGACCACGACGCGGCCACCTTGCGGCATGGCCTCGCGCGCGTTGCGCAGCAGGTTGAGCAGCGCCTGGCGGATCTGGGCTTCGGCGACTGGCAGCGCTAGCTCGCCGACGCCGGGCTCGATCGACACCTCGAGCGCAATGTTCGCCTGCTGCAGCTCGCGCCGCACGAACTCGCAGGCTTCTTCCACGATTTCTCCCAGCTTCTCGAGCTGCTTCTGCTGCGGCTTTTGGCGAGCCACCGACAGGTACTGCTCGCTGAGTCCAGACAAGCGCTCGACCTCGGCCTTGATCGCGCGCAGCAGGTTGTTGGCTTCCTCGGCCGAGCTGGGCAGCTCTTCCTCGAGCAGCTCGAGGTTGAGGGCGATCGAGGACAGCGGGTTTCGGATCTCGTGCGTCACGTGTGCGGCCATTTTGCCGATGGTGGCCAGGCGCTCGGAGGCCAGCAGCTGCTCGTTGGCGCGCGCGATGGCGCTGACCATGCCTTCGAAGGTGGCCGCTAGCTCGCCAATTTCGTCGTTCGAGACCACCGCGGGGCGGGGCTTCAAGTCGCCTAGCGCGACCGCCTTGGCGCGTTCGGTCACGAGGCCCAGCGGCAGCAACATGCGCCGGGCATACACGGCCATGCCGGCGCCCGTGGCCAAAGTGGCCAGCGTGAGCGACACCAACAGCCAGGTCGCCAACCGTTCACGCGCGCGCGCCTGCGCCACCAACCGGTCGACGTTCTGCTCGACGCGTTTTTCGAGCTGCGCCAGGATCTTGCCTTCTTGGGCGCCGCGCGTCACGAGCTCGTCGCCGAGCCGATCGGCTTGCGGGTCGCGACGCTCGAGGGCTTCGAACAGGCGCTCCAGCCGCTCGCCGTCGTTGTTGACGAGGCGCTCCGTTTCGTCGATGTCGCGCAACAGCTCACGACCGATACGCTGCGCCTCGGAGCTGCCGCGCTCCAAGAACGCGCGCGAGACCGCGCCGCGCGCGTCGGCGAACATGCGAGGCCTGCCCACGCTCAGCGCCAGCCGGAACCAAACCCGAATATCGGCTGGGTTGCCGGCGCGCGTGACGTGGTTGAGCTGGGTGTTCCAGGTGTCCTGGTTGGCCACCAGGTCGCGCACCGACAGCGCCAGCGGGAAATAGCCCGAGCGCATTAGGTTTGCTTCTTCGACGGCTTGGCGCTGGGCGAACACGCAGAAGCCCGAGGCCGCACCGAACGCGGCCACCACCACCGCAAACGCAGCGAACACCCGGGCAGCGACTGGCCGGCGTTTTCGGGCGGCTTCAGCCATCGACAGGCTCGCTGGCTGCGTGGTTGGGCGTGGCCTGAGACGCGAGGGCCGACTCGAGCAGCGTGACTAGGTCGACGACGTCGGCGCCGGCGCGTCGGAGCTGCGAAAGGCTGGAGGCACAGCCAGTGACGATGGTCCCGCCACCCAAGCGCGTGTGCTCGTCCGCCAGCCGTTGGCCTGCAGCCTGCGCGACAGCCGGCATGCTGACCGGCAGGATACCGCCGCCGCCCGAGCAACGCGAGTGTTCGCGCTGGGTCTCGAGCTCCAGCGCAGCGCCGAAGCTGCGCGCCAACAGCGCGCGAGGCTCGTCGTACAGGCCGAGACCGCGGCCCAGCGCGCAGCTGTCGTGGTAGCGAAAGCGCCGACCGCTGGCCGGCGCCGGGCCGAAGCGCTCCGCGTGGCGCGCGGCGAGTGCCAAAAGCGGCGTCGGTGAAAGCTCGCTCAGCTCGAGCGCGCAACGCGGATCGGACACGACGAAGCGCGTAGCGAAAGCGAGCGACGCTGCCACCTGCTCGCGCGCCGCGTTGGCGGCCGCGGGCGCACCGGCCGCGCGCTGCCAGGCGCCGCAGCAGCCGCTAACCAAGCGCACCGGCCCGACTAGGCGCACCGCCAAGCGAATCGCCGCGCGCGCATCTTCTGGAAAAACCTGCGCATAGCGGCAGCCGAGCAGCAGGGCCGTAGGGCCGTCGCTTTGCACACCGGGCGTGCTCGCGAGCCGCTCGACGGCCCGGTGATGCTGGTCGGCCAGCTCGTCTTGTCGGTCGAGCAGGGCTCGCACGGCCTTCGGCGCTTGGCCGAGCGCCACGTAGTCGGCGCGAGCGTCGTTCAGCGTTTCGGTAACGGGGTTGCGGTGGTCGCAGGCCTCACGACAGCGAAAGCAGTTGCTGCAGGCCCAGGCAAGCGCTGCTTGGTCCGGCTCGACCACGCCGCTGCGCGCTGCGTCGAAGGCGCTCGTCATCTTGCTGCGGGGTATTAGGGCTTCACGCGGCTCGACCTCGGACACCACGCACGTCGCGCGACACAGCTTGGGACAGTACCCGCACTTCGAAAGCTCGTCCTGACGCTCGGCGAGCAGCGGCAAGCTGGTGGGGGCGGGCATATCGAACGGAGTTCTAGCCTGTCACGGCGTCGAGCGCTGACCCTTCGAGCTCCTGCGTGAAGCAGGCTTAGTTTCGGGCAGCTCTGGCTGCGGCAAACGCAGCTCGAAGGTGGCGCCGCGCGGGCTCGACTTCACCGACACGCGGCCGCCATGCTCTTCGACGATTTTCTTGACGATGGCGAGACCGAGCCCGGTCCCGCCCGCCTTGCCGAGGGTCACGAACGACTGAAAGAGCCGATGCTCGATGGCGGGCGGAATGCCCGGCCCGCTATCGCTGACGGCAATTAGTAGGTCTTTGCCTTCTAGCTTGCTCTTGAGCGTTAGCACGCCGCCCTTGTCCATGGCTTCGATGGCGTTGCGGCACAGGTTGTGAACCGCGCGAGCCAGGCGAGCCTCGTCGAAGCGCGCCACGACCTTGGTGTCGATGTTCAGCTTCAGCTCGACGGGCTTGCCGGTCAGTTCCAACTCCAGCTGCCGACGCAGGTCGCCGAAAAACTTGTGCAAGTAGACACGCCGCACGAACAGCGTGCGTTCGCCGCGCGCGAACTCCAGCACTTCGCGCTGCATGCCGGTCAGCACGTCGAACTGCTTGAGCACTTCTTCGGAGTACTCGTGGCGTTTGTCGGAGTCGCCGGCTTCGGCCATCAGCTGCACGTAGCCGCTGATCACGGTCATGGGTGTCTTGAAGTCGTGAATGACCTGCGACAGCAGCCGCCCAATCGAGGTCAGGCGCTCACCGCGCTCGCGAGCTTGACTGGCGAAGAATAGCCGCACCGCGGTCGAGACGTTGGCGCCCACCAGCTGCATCAAGCTCTCGTCTTCGCCCGTGAAGGCGCGCGAGCCGGCGGTACCGAACAAACCGATGGCTCCGAGCAG
>JAYUYU010000859.1:0-3479 GCA_043752365.1 Myxococcales bacterium
CTTGCGGCGTGTCGAGCGTCGTGAAAATCGTGAGGTAATTCCGATGGTTGCGCGAAAAATCCTGGTCAGTTTAGCGACCTTGGCGGTGGGGTTGATGGGCATGGCGGGGCCGGTCGAGGCTCAGGTCTTTCAGACCGATGCCGCCAAAACGCCCTTGCCGCAGCCGGTCGGCCCGGACGAGTTCAAACTGGTCACGGGCGACTGGGCCCGCAACGCCAAGACCGAGTCGTGGAAGGATCCGCTGACGGGCGCGCAGCTGATGGCGCCGCTCGTTTACGGCACCTACTACTCGCCGCCCGCGTTTCCGCAGTTCGTGGATGGCGACGCCATCACGCTGCAGGGCTTGTTCAAGTGGCGCGGCGAAAAGCTGGACCCCGTCGCCGACGCCAAGACTGCGCCTGGCTATTTCTCGCCGGCCTGCGGCTTCCAGGGCCAGCTGCTGTTGATGGGCGGCAACTGCAAGGTGGCGTTCGGTTGGTACAACGTCGAGGACCCGAACAGCACGACCCCGCCGACCGCCGAGGAAATTTACGAGTTCATTCCGAACGACCCGACCTACCTAAATTGCCTGGACGAGAACGGCGGCAAAAAGACCGACGGCTTCTGTCCGCTGGCTTGGGACACGCGTAGCCCCCGCAATCTGTTCATTCAGCAGTGGACGCCCACGGCTTTCGACTCGGGCAACATCAAGACCGATCCAAAATACAAGGGAAAATACGTGGGCTTTGCGCTGATCGGCAACCCTGCGCTGGACTGCAAAGCCAACAAGTTCTCGATGTACAACCACAACCAGAAGAACTCGAGCGGCGTGCCCTGGGTGGCTTCGCTCATCTATCAGTCCACGGCTGACCCCGAAGGCTTTTACATGGCCTTCGAAGATTTGCCGATGGCGCCCGCCGACTGGCACGACTCTGGCGGCAAGTACAAGAACGACGGAGACTTTAACGACTTCGTCTTTTACGTCTCGGGCATCAGCTGCTTGGGCGGCGGCCAGCCGTGCGACACCGGCTTGCAGGGCGCTTGCTCGGTCGGCCGCACCGACTGCGCCACCGAAGGCACGACCGGCATGTGTCGTCCGATCATCAACGCTGGCGCCGAGCTGTGCGACAACGTCGACAACGACTGCAACGGCACGGTCGACGAGGGTGAGAGCCTGTGTGACGCCGGCCAGGTTTGCGACAAGGGCACTTGCGTCGGCGCCTGCGGCACCGGCGAATTTCGCTGTGATCCGGGCTTCACCTGCAAGACTGGCCACTGTATCGAGGACGCTTGCGCCGACAAGCTGTGCGACGCCGGCCAAGCGTGCCGCGCCGGCGTGTGCATGAACGCTTGCGACGGGGTGGTGTGTCCGGGCGGCGAAGAGTGCCAGCTAGGGCGCTGCGTCGACCCGTGCAAGGCCGTCACCTGTTCGGCTGACAAGGTGTGCGAGCGCGGCCTGTGCGTCTCCGACTGCAAATGTCGCGGCTGCAAGGACGGCCTCGAATGCGGCGGCGACGGCAGGTGCAACGATCCGAAGTGCGTCGACGTCGTGTGTGCGGCCGGCGAAAAATGCGACGCTGGCGCTTGCGTCGACACTTGCGTCGGCGTGGTTTGCCCGGGCGGCGGCGCCTGCGTGAACGGCGCTTGTCAGCTGGGCACGGGCGCCTCGGCCAGCGGTGGCACCGACGGCGGCATCGATCTGTCGGGCGGCATCTCGCTCGGTGGCGCTGCCAACGCCACGGGGGGCAAGAATTCGGGCGGCCCCAGCCGTGTGACCAAAGACCCTGGTTGCGCGTGCGAGGTCGTGGGTCGGACCCCGGCCGGCAGCGCCGCGCTCCTGCTTGCCGCCTTCGGAGCGGCGCTGGGCATGGCTCGCCGTCGCCGAAAAGCCGGGCCAACGTTGGCCGCCTGATTTCCGTTCACCTCACCCTGGCCGGGCTCTACAGTGCCCGGCCATGGCGATGACCACGACCCCGAGCGGCCTCTCTTACGACGACACCCTGCCTGGCACCGGCGCGACGCCCGCCACCGGACAAACGTGCGTGATGCACTACACGGGTTGGCTGTGGCTCAACGACGCCAAGGGCGCCAAGTTCGACAGCTCGGTCGACCGTGGTCGGCCGTTCTCGTTTCCGCTCGGCCAAGGCCGCGTCATCAAGGGTTGGGACGAGGGCGTGGCCTCGATGCAAATCGGCGGCAAGCGCACGCTGTTGATTCCGCCAGGCCTCGGCTACGGCGCGTCGGGCGCGGGCGGCGTGATTCCGCCGAACGCTACCTTGCTGTTCGAGGTCGAGCTGCTCGAGGTCAAGTAGCCGAGCTGCGCTTCACTTCGAGCTCTTCCCAGCGCGCGGTCAGGCGTTCGGCGTCGGCGCGGGCGGCGTCGAGTTCACGCTGCACGCTGACGACACTGCCAGCGCCGGCGTAGGTCGACGGATCGCCCAGCTTGCCCAGCAGGCTGGAGACGAGCTGCTCGGCCTGATCGATGCGATCCGGCAAACCGGCAAGCTCGCGCTGTTCGGAGCTGCTCAGCCCCTTCTGTTTGTTCGCGCTCGGGCGCTGCGACGCTGCCTTGGCCTGAGGAGCCGCAGAGGGTGTGGGAGCAGCCTTGGCTGCCGCCTTGCGCGCTTCACGGGCTTCGGCGCGGAGCCGGCGGAATTGGTCGTAGTTGCCCGGGTAGTGCACGACCGCTCCGTCGTTTTCGAAGGCCAAGATGGAGCTGGCGACGCGATCCAGGAAATAGCGGTCGTGAGTGACGATGAGGGCCGTGACGCCGAAGTCGATCAGCATGCCTTCGACAGCGCCCAGCGTGGCCACGTCCAAATCGTTGGTCGGTTCGTCGAACAGCACCAAGTTGGCGCTTTGACGTAACAAGCGCGCCAGCGCGACGCGCGCGCGTTCACCGCCCGAGAGCGAGCTGACCGGCTGCCGTTGCTTGTGGCTGTCGAAGGCGAAGCGCTCCAGGTACGAGCGCGGATCGATGACTTCACCGCCCAGTTCGATGCGCGATTGATCGCCGGTGACGTTGTCCCAAATCGACTTCGAGTCGTCGAGGCCGCTGCGCTTCTGGTCGAAGTACGCCACCTTGGTATTCTTGCCCACGTTCACGGTGCCGCCCGCGAGCGGGTGCTGGCCCAGGATTGCCTTGAGCAGCGTGGTCTTGCCGGCGCCGTTCGGGCCGACGATGCCGATGCGATCGCCTTGCACGACGAACAAGGTCAAGCCACGGACCAGCGTACGGTCGCCGACGGCCAGGTCGGCGTCGCGCAGCTCCAGCAAGGTCTTGCCAGCCCGCGCTACGTCCAACACCAGGCTGACCTTTTGCTCCTGCTTGAGGCGAGGCGCATTGATGACGGCTTCGGCGCGATCGATGCGTGATTGCGATTTGGTCGTGCGGGCCTTGGGCATGCGCCGGAGCCACTCCAGCTCGCGCCTTAGGAAATTTTGGCGATTCTGCTCGGAACGTTGGGCGTGCGCTTGGCGCTCGGCCTTCTGCTCCAGGT
>JAYUYU010000860.1:0-19997 GCA_043752365.1 Myxococcales bacterium
TCGCTGCAGGAGCTGCTCGTCGTGCGTGCCCTTGGGCCCAACGTCGAAGGCGTGCGCGCGTCGTTGATTCGTGCCTGGTGCGTGCTGCGGCCCCTCATCATTGGGCGCGATCCGGTGGTGCCGCGCATTTGGGCGACGTAGGAGGTAGGGCGAGGCCGTCGACTGCGCGTCGTTGTGACGGCCAGCAGCCGCTCATGCAGCTGGAGGGGAAGGGTCTTTACTAAGCGCGCCGACTTGAATCGAAGTTGCCTGTTGACGTCTAATCGTCGGACTTGAGGAGTGGACGATGATGGTAGCTAGTGGCAACGGTTGGTGGTGCGCGGGCGTCGTGGCTATGTCGTGCGCGCTTGGGTGTGGCAATTCGTCGTCGTCTCAAGCTTCGGGCGCCGCTGGCAGCGCTGGCAGCGCTGGCAGCGCTGGCAGCCTTGCCGGGGCCAGCAACGCAGGCGGTGATGCCGGCACCACGGCCGTTGGTGGCAGCGCTGGCAAAGCGGGTGGCGCCGGGAACTCGGGTGTGGGTGGCGCGGGTGGCGGGCTCATGCTGGGCGACAGCCCGACCGAGGCTTGCATCGCCTATGCGCTCGCGGTCTGCACCAGGCAAGCGCAGTGCGGTGTGGGCTCGGCCGAGCGTTGTTTGGAGGTTTCCTTCGCCTGTCCGGATCTCACCTCTTCGCCTGGAGCGACTCGCACGGTTGCCGATCTTCAAGCCTGCGCTGGCGCGTACGCCCAGCTACCTTGCGAACAGGTCGAGTCGGGCCTGCTGCCCGCCTGCGTGACCCCGGGCACGGTGCCGCTCGGGCAGCCGTGCCGCTTCGCGTCGCAATGCGCATCGCTGTCTTGCGCTGGCGAGCTGTGCGGTGCGTGCGTGCCGTCCGCACACGAGGGCGAAGCTTGTTCGCCGACGGTCGGTGTCTGTTTGGGGCTGCTCACCTGCAATGAAGAGGGTAAGTGCGCCAAGCGCGGCGGCAGCAACGTCACGCTTGAAATTAAGGGCGTGGGCGAGACTTGCGCGACGGGCCAAGAATGCAAGGTTGGCCTCCGCTGTGACGCCAGTAGCAGCAAGTGCGCGGAGTACCCGACCCTTGGCATGTCGTGCGCCGACACGCGCACTTGCGTCGGCGGTTCGTACTGCGAACTCGACGGGCTGAGCTGTAAGGCCTACCCGGGGCAGGGCATGAGCTGCGGGGTCGATGGCTTTACCGGCGGGGCGGCCTACTGCGCCGACGAGCTGATCTGTTCCCGAAGCAGCAAAGCCGTTGGCACCTGCGTCGAACCGCCTGCGCAAGGCCAGCCGTGCCTACTCGACCCCGAGACTCACGAGCCGGTAGTCTTGGCATGTGGGTTCAACGCGCGCTGCGCCGCCACTCAAACGCCCCCGACGTGCGTGTCCTTGGCGAACAAGGGGCAGCCCTGCGACCATCCCTCGGAATGCGCCAACCGTGCGTCGTGCATCTGCCCCGATGCCACATCCAGCTGCGCCTCTCGCGTTTGCGGCCAGGTGCAGCTCAAGGCCGGGCCCTGCGGAACGCCCGGCGACGTTTGCCATCCGGGCTTCTCGTGCACTGCCGGAACCTGTCAGCCCAAGGCTTCGCAGGGCCTGTTCGCAGCGGCCTGCGGTCCCTGACGCTCGTTTCCTCGTCGTCGGGCGGGTAATCGTCATGTTGCGGCTGCGTTTCGTGCGAGTCGGATTGAGCGTCGACGCGCTGGTTTGCGTGTGACGGCTGGTTTTCCGTTTGCTCGAGGCGCGGTCTGCGCCTATCCGGGAGTTGCCCATGGAGCTTTTACCGCGCGAAAAGGACAAGCTGCTTCTGTTCACGGCTGCGCTGCTGGCCGAGCGTCGTAAGGCGCGGGGCTTGAAGCTCAACTATCCGGAGGCGGTCGCGTACATCAGCGCCGCCATTATGGAGGGTGCGCGTGACGGTAGGACGGTGGCAGAGCTGATGGCGCACGGTACGCAGCTGCTCCGCGAATCCGACGTCATGGAAGGCGTCGCCGAGCTCATCCCCGAGGTACAGGTGGAAGCGACGTTCCCTGACGGCACCAAGCTGGTCACGGTGCATCAACCCATTCCGTCATCGGGGCGGCGCATACCGGGTGAGGTGCTGGTCGCCGATGAGCCGCCCATCGAGCTCAACGTGGGGCGCGAGACCGTTACGCTCGAGGTATCGAACACCGGCGATCGACCGATCCAAGTCGGCTCCCACTATCACTTCTTCGAGACCAACCAGGCTTTGAGCTTCGATCGCGCAGCGGCGCGGGGCTTTCGCCTCAACATTCCCGCCGGCACCGCCGTGAGGTTCGAACCTGGGCAAAGCCGCACGGTCGAGCTGTGCGCGCTGGCCGGCGCCCGCAAAGTCTACGGGTTTCGCGGTCAAATCATGGGCGAGCTCGACGTGCGGCCAGCCTTCCTGCCGCCGGCGGAGGACGGAACGTGAAGACCATTGAACGCCGCGCCTACGCGGAAATGTACGGCCCGACGCGCGGTGACCGCGTGCGGTTGGGAGACACGGAGCTGTTGATCGAGGTCGAACGCGACCACACCACCTACGGTGAGGAAGTGAAGTTCGGTGGCGGCAAGGTGATCCGCGACGGCATGGGACAGGGCCAAGCGGCTTCGCACAGCGCCGTCGACACCGTCATCACCAACGCGCTTATCCTCGATTACTGGGGCGTGGTGAAGGCCGACATCGGCATCGTGGCTGGGCGCATCTCGGCCATTGGCAAAGCCGGTAATCCGGATGTGCAGCCCAACGTGAACATCGTGATCGGGCCCGGAACCGAAGTGATCGCCGGCGAGGGCCAGATCTTGACGGCTGGCGGCATCGATACGCACATTCACTTCATTTGCCCGCAGCAGTGTGAAGAAGCGCTGATGTCCGGCGTGACGACCATGGTCGGCGGCGGTACCGGCCCGGCCGCTGGCACCAGTGCCACGACGTGCACCCCCGGCCCTTGGAACATCGCGCGGATGCTGCAATCACTCGAGGCGTTCCCGCTTAATTTTGGCTTGTTGGGCAAGGGCAACGCCAGCTTGCCAGAGGCGCTGGTCGAGCAGATAACGGCCGGTTGTGTGGGGCTCAAGCTGCATGAAGATTGGGGCACCACGCCGCAAGCCATCGACAACTGCCTGCGCGTCGCCGAAGACTACGACGTTCAAGTGGCGATCCATACCGACACTTTGAACGAATCGGGCTTCGTCGAAGATACCTTGGCGGCGTTCAAAGGTCGCACCATCCACACCTTTCACACGGAGGGCGCCGGCGGTGGGCACGCGCCCGATATCATCAAGGCTTGCGGTGCGCCCAACGTTTTGCCCTCTTCCACCAACCCGACGCGCCCGTACACGATCAACACCGTCGACGAGCATTTGGACATGCTGATGGTGTGTCACCACCTGGACCCCAGCATCGCCGAGGACGTCGCCTTCGCGGAGTCGCGCATTCGGCGCGAGACCATCGCAGCCGAAGACATTCTGCACGACAAGGGCGCCTTCAGCATGATGTCCAGCGACTCGCAGGCCATGGGGCGCATTGGCGAAGTGATCACCCGGACCTGGCAAACCGCCCACAAGATGAAGACCCAGCGCGGGCCCTTGCCCGAAGATTCGTCGCGCAACGACAACTTTCGAGCCAAGCGCTACATCGCCAAGTACACCATCAACCCGGCCATCACTCACGGCATGAGCCGCGAAATTGGCTCGGTAGAGGTCGGTAAGTTGGCCGATTTGGTGCTGTGGAAGCCGGCTTTCTTCGGCACCAAGCCGTCGATGATCATCAAAGGCGGCTTTATCGCGGCGGCGCCCATGGGCGACGCGAACGCCTCGATTCCGACGCCGCAGCCCGTGCACTTTCGGCCCATGTTCGGGGCCTACGGGGCTACGCGCTCGGCGACTTGCGTGCACTTCGTGTCGGGGGCGGCCGCCGAGCGCGGTGTCGGTCGCGAGCTGGGGCTCACGCGCCGCTTGGTGCCCGTGCGAAATACGCGCAGCGTCCGCAAGCGTGACATGATTTGCAACGACTACACTCCACACATGGAAGTCGACTCGCAGACGTACGAGGTGCGCGCCGACGGTGAGCTCTTGGTCTGCGAACCGGCGCGCGAGCTGCCGCTTGCCCAACGCTACTTTCTGTTCTGATGGAGGCGCCCATGCAAATGCTGGAGGTCGTGCTCGAAGCTGCCGACCCGCGACCAGCGACCGATTCGCTGACACTGGCGTTCGAGCTGCGCCGCCGCGCGCGCTTGCGCGCCCGCTTGGACGGCGGCCAGGAGGTGGGGCTGGTGTTGGAGCGTGGCCTGTCGCTGAAGCACGGCCAGCGCTTGGCGTCGAACGACGGCGCGTTGATCGTCGAGGTCCGGGCGCAGGCAGAGCTGCTTTCCACGGTTCAAACCAGCGACCCGCATTTGTTGGCGCGAGCCGCGTATCACCTGGGCAATCGCCACGTGCCGCTTCAGGTCGAGCCCGGCAGGCTGTCGTATCAGCACGATCACGTATTGGACGGCTTGATGCACGAGTTGGGGCTGCACGCGGCGACCGTCGAGCGTCCCTTCGAGCCTGAAGCAGGCGGCTACGCGGGGGGGCATCGTCACGGTCACGTCCACGACCAGGCGCATGAGCATGAGCATGAGCACAGCCACGGTCATGGGCATCACCATCACGAGTAGGACCCACCGTGACGCTTGAGTCGCAGCCGACAGGTGTTTCTGGATCCGCGCTGATGCGTTTGTTTCAGCTCTCCAGCGCGGCTCTGCCCATTGGCGCGTTTGCCTACTCGCAAGGGCTGGAGCAAGCGGTCGCGCTCGGCGACGTGACCGATCGCGATTCGGCGCTGGCTTGGATATCTGGCATGTTGGGGCGGTCGGTGCTGAGCTTGGATGTTCCGGTTTTTGCCCGGCTACACCGCGCCTTTGCGGATGGCGATGCGGTCGCCGCTCGGCGCTGGAACGACTACTTGTTCGCCGCGCGCGGCAGCGCCGAGCTACGCGCTGAAGAGCGTCAGGTCGGCTCGGCGCTGGCGCGGCTCTTGTCCCGCGAAGGCGTCGAGGCAGCTGCACCCTGGGTCGCGGACCCACGGGTCACGTTGGCCAGCAGCTTCGCGCTAGCCAGCGTGGCCTGGTCCGCGCCGGCGCCCCACGCCGCGTTGTCGTACTGTTTTGCTTGGGCCGAGGCCCAGGTCGGCGCGGCCACTCGCTTGGTGCCCCTGGGTCAGACGGACGCTCAGCGCGTGCTGGGCATCCTGATTCAGCAGGCTGCAGCCGGGGTGGACGCCGCCTTGACCCGCCCCGACGAGGAGCTGAGCTCGACGACGCCCGGCCAATTACTGTTGTCCGCGCTGCACGAAACCCAATATTCGCGGCTATTTCGTTCTTAGGAGAGCATTAGATGAATCGCAAAGGTCCGCTTCGCGTCGGTATCGCAGGTCCGGTTGGCTCCGGCAAAACGGCGCTGGTCGACGCCCTATGTAAACTTTTGCGCTCGCGCTGCGACATGGCCGTCGTGACCAACGACATTTATACCAAGGAAGACGCTCAGTTCTTGATGCGCAGCGGCGCACTACCCATCGAGCGAATCGTGGGCGTCGAGACTGGCGGCTGCCCGCACACCGCGATTCGTGAAGACGCCTCCATCAATCTGGATGCCATCGACCGCTTAAACGAGCGCTACCCGAACCTGGACTTGATTATCGTCGAAAGCGGCGGTGACAACTTGGCCGCGACCTTCAGCCCGGAGCTAGTCGACCTCACCCTTTACGTGATCGACGTCGCCGGCGGCGACAAAATCCCTCGCAAAGGCGGCCCCGGCATCACCAAGAGCGATCTGTTGGTCATCAACAAGACCGACTTGGCGCCCCACGTCGGCGCATCGTTGGAGGTCATGGACCGCGACGCCAAGAAGATGCGTGGCGATCGCCCCTTCGTCTTCACCAGCATCCGCCAAAACGAAGGCCTCGCGCCCATCGTGGACTTCATCATCCGCGAAGGCATGCTCTCCGTCGCATAGCTAAATTTTCGGGGTTGGGGCCCCGAAAACTGAGGGTGGGGCCCCAGCCAATTCACTTGGATGGGGCGGGAGCAGCGCTCCCGCAGGAAGGACGGTCGTCCAAGGAGAAAAACGCTGCAAGCCGCGCGGAGAAGATCCCGGTACCGCGCGGCTTGCAGCGCAAGCGCTACTGCTGGATTTGAAAGCCCAGTTGGACGAACTGGGCCTTGCTGTCCGCGCCCACTTCGGGCTTCTTCTTCGTGTACGTGTAGCTCAGCTGAATCTTGGCGAAGTAGTCCTTGAACAGGTACGCCAAGCTGGGCTCGAACGCGGTGTGCGTTGCCGCGCCATCGCCCTCGCCCGTCTTCGCCATCTGGAAACGGAACAAGGCGTTCAGTTTGCCCTTAGCCGGCAAGATCTCGGCCGTCGTGAACGTGGGCATCACGTAGAAGAAGTCGTTGAAGCTGCGGGTGTCGCCACTCTCGTGGTAGTAGGCAGCTTCGATGCCGGGGGTACCAACGTCGAGCTTCTTCTCAGCCAAAATGTCGGCGTTGAACTCGGTGAGGGTGTCCTTGCCCGTGACCGGGCAGTTCCACGTCATTGCCGTGCAGTTGTAGTCCTTCTGGTACTGGAAGGCCGCGCCGATCGCGACGATGTCCTGTCCGCCGTAATAGGTGCTGCTGCCGTAAAAGCCCGGCTCCGCACCCACGATCGCGTAGTTGAGGCGCGCCGAGATCAACGGGTTTTCACTGGCGTAGCCCTTGGTACCGCTGCCAGCATTGCCGTCGAGGTCGAGGATGCCGACGTAGTACTTGAACTTGCCCTTGCCGATGTCACCCCAGACGGTCCCGCCGACTTCACGACCGACTTCCTCCGTACCGCGTGGGCCGAAATAGCCGGTGGGCAGCGCGCCGGAATAGTTCCAAGGAGCCATAAACCAGGGGCCGCTGAAGTTCGAACGATCGGACGGGGTCAGCATGCGACCTAGCCAAACGTGGAACTCGTCCATGAAGTCGAGCTGACCGACGAGGTCCAGCGCCTGAACCTGGAACGCAACTGGAGCGCCCGCAGGCAGGGTCTTGTAATCAGCGCGCGTGCGACCATCGACCGTAAAATTTGCGGTCCAGCCGATGATGTCGGTGACCTTGCCGCTGGTGCGAAGCTCGACGTTCAGCTCGTCAATGAACTGATCGTTGAGCTTGTCGGGCTTGGTCGCGTTCTGAATTCGTAGGCCGCTACGAAAGCCCGCGCCGACCGTGACCTTGAAGGGATTGTCGGCTGGCGGGGCGACGTCCGGCGGGGTCTCGGGAATTGGGGCGGGCGAGGGGAGGGGTGGGGGCTCGGCTGACAGGGGCGGCAGAGGCTCCGCTGGTGGGGGTGGAGGCGCGGGCGGCGGTGCCTCCGCGACAGGTGGCGCTGCGGGCGCGGGCGCCGCAGGGGCGTCCTGCGCTTGTGCCAGCTCCGAAGCAAAGAGGCCCGATAGGACGACCGCGCCGCCCAGGATGTGGCTATGGATTTTCGTCATGTTCACCGCTCGTGCATTGTTTGGAGCGCGCGTCGCCGAGGGGGTGCGTGTTTCGGCAATAGGTCCACGCGCAAGTTCAATGGGTTGCGCGGACCTTCCCTCGCCGCCAGTTAATGCAAAGTGTTGCAAACGTTTCCGGTTCAGACATCGAAAATGCCTCGCCTCTGTAGCGTCAGATCCGGGAATCTGCCCCTGGAATGCCTTCGACATTTGTTCCAGTGAGGCGTGCTGGCCCCAAGTTTGTTTCGACGCATTTCAGAAAATTCCCCGAAACGTGCGGCTCTCTATACCGGTTGGGCCATGCCGATCACCCGCACTTCACCCTTTGCCTCACGCCGATCTCTCCTCATGCTCACGGGCTCGCTGGCGCTTTCAGCGCTGGCTTGCAACAAGCCGTCCGCGCCGGCGCCCGCCGCTTCGGGCTCCGCGGCCGCAGCTGAGCCAGCCAAGCCGGCCTCGGCGCTGACCGTAGGCTTCATCTACGTCGGACCTAAGGACGACTATGGCTACAACCAAGCCCACGCGGAAGGCGCCAAGACCCTCGACGCGCTAGGCGTGAAGATCCGCGAAGAAGAGAAGGTGCCCGAGACGGTCGACGTCCAAAAGACGATGGAGAGCATGATCAACTTGGATGGCGCCAAGGTGCTGTTCCCGACCTCGTTCGGCTACTTCGACCCGCACATCCTCAAGATGGCCGAGAAGTACCCGGACGTGGTGTTCCTGCACTGCGGCGGCATGTATACCGAAGGCAAGCACCCGAAGAACGTCGGCAGCTACTTCGGCTACATCGACGAAGCGCAGTACGTGTCCGGCATCGTTGCGGGCCTCACCAGCAAGACCAGCAAGCTGGGCTTCGTGGCTGCCAAGCCGATTCCTCAGGTTTTACGCAACATCAACGCTTTTACGCTGGGCGCGCTGTCGGTCAACCCGAAGATCACGACCAGCGTGATCTTCACGGGCGACTGGTCGCTGCCCGTGAAAGAGGCGGAAGCCACCAACAGCTTGGTCGACCAAGGCGCCGACGTCGTGACGTGCCACGTCGACTCGCCCAAGGTCGTGATCGAGACGGCCGAGAAGCGCAATATCTTCAGCACCGGCTATCACGCCAACCAGGCCGCGCTCGCGCCCAAGGGCTACTTGACCGGCGCCGAGTGGAATTGGGCGGCCGTGTACAAGGACTACGTCGAAAAGATCAAAGCCGGCCAGCCTTGGCAGCACTTGGTACGCGGCGGCTTCAAGGAGGGCTTCATCAAGATGTCGCCCTACGGCGCGGCCGTCGCACCCGAGACGAAGGCCAAGGCAGACGCGGCCAAGGAAGAACTCACGGCTGGCAAGCTGGTCATCTTCAAGGGCCCGCTCAAGGACAACGCGGGCAAGGACATCATCACCGCCGGCACCGAGCGCGGCCAGACGGACATCGAGCTCGAGAAGATGAACTACCTGGTAGCGGGCGTTAAGGGCTCGCTCTGAGCAACTGACATGACTGCCAGCGCCGCAGTGTCAGGAGCTGTGGGCACCCCCGACGCCGGGCCCGCCAATGTGCGGGCCATGCTCGGCCGCCTCGCAGCTTTCCTCGACGGGCTGGTCGTCCCCAGCGCTTCCGTTCTCGTCTCGGTCGTGCTGTTCGGGGCCTTCGTGGGTTTGGCGGGCGCCAACCCAGTCGAGGTCTACGAGCAGATGTACCGGGGCGCGTTCGGGACCTGGTTTTCCTTTCAAAACAGCTTGCAACGCGCCGCTCCATTGATGCTCACGGGGCTGTGCACGGCCTTGCCGGCTCGGCTCGGTCTCGTCGTCATTGGCGGGGAAGGCGCGCTGTACGTCGGCGGCGTCGCCGCTGCCGCGGTGGCCAGCCAGATGAGCGGCTCCGGGCCCTACGCGGTGCTGACCGCCATGGCCCTCACCAGCATGGTGTTTGGTGGCGTGTGGGTCGGAGCGGCCGGCGCGCTCCGCGCCTTGCGCGGCGTAAACGAAACCATCAGCAGCCTGTTGCTCTCGTACATCGGCATCGCTCTGTGCAATCACGTGATCGAGGGCGTGCTGCGTGATCCCCAGAGCTTGAACAAGCCGTCTACCCTGCACATGGGTGAGCAGAACATGCTCGGATCGGTGCCTGGCTTGGACGTGCACTACGGGCTCGTCTACGGCATCGTGGCTTGTATGTTGGCTTGGTTGCTGATGGACCATTCCGTGTTTGGCTTCTCGGCGCGCATCGTCGGCGGCAACCCGCGCGCGGCGCGGCTGAGCGGCCTCGGCGTACCGAAGCTCATCATCATCGTGTGCGCGCTGGCGGGCGCAGCGGCGGGTCTTGCGGGCATGGTCGAGGTCGCGGCCGTGCACGGCAAGGCCAACGCTTCCTTGGTGGCCGGCTACGGTTACACCGGCATTTTGGTGGCTTTTTTGGCGCGCCACAGCCCGCTGGGCGTGTTGCCAGTCGCGCTCGTGTTGGGCGGCATCAGCGCCAGCGGCGGCCTCTTGCAGCGGGCGTTCGGCCTGCCTGACGCCACCGTCAACGTACTGCAGGGGCTGCTGTTCGTCGTGATTTTGGCGAGCGAAACCTATCGCGGCAAGGTCGACTGGTTCTCGCGCTTACTAGGGCCGACCGCGAAGGGAGCTGTCACGTGACCGACGTTGCTACGCTGGGAGCTTGGGGCGTACCGCTGGCAGTCGTGGGCGGCGCGCTGCGCGTGAGCGCGCCCTTCTTGTTCGTCAGCTTGGGTGAATGCCTAACCGAAAAGTCGGGCCGCGTGAATCTGGGTCTCGAGGGCACGCTGGTGCTGGGTGCCATGGCTGGCTACGGGGTCTCGTATCTGACCGGTTCCGCCTGGGTCGGGGTAGCGGCGGCCGGCGGTGTGGGCGCGCTCTTCGGCGCGCTGCACGGCTTCTTGTGTGGGCGCCCGCGCGTCAATGACATTGCCGTCGGCATTGCGCTGATGCTGCTGGGCGTCGGGCTCTCGTTCTTCTTGGGCAAGCCGTTGATCCAACCGACGGCGCCGCGCTTACCGTCATTTTCGCTGGGTTTCTGGAGTGACGTGCCTCAGGTACGCTCCAACCTGCAAATCAACGCGCTCTTGCTGTTCGGCATCGTGCTGGCGCCCGCGCTGCGCTGGGCGCTCAAGAACACGCGCTGGGGGCTGATCGTGCGCACCGTCGGCGAAAGCGCCGAGGCCGCGCGCGCCATGGGCTACGACGTGAATCGCGTTAGGCTTTTGGCCACCATGGCCGGTGGCGTTTTGGCCGGCATCGGCGGCTCGTTCTTGTCACTCTTCTACCCGGGTAGCTGGAACGAGGGGCTTTCGAGCGGGCAGGGGCTGATGGCCGTCGCGCTGGTCATTTTCGCCCGCTGGGACCCAGTGCGTTGTCTCTATGCTTCGTTGCTGTTTGGTGGTGCCAGCGCGCTCGGCCCCGCGCTGCAGTCGGTCGGCGTCACGTCGGGCTATTACTTGTTCAACGCGGCCCCCTACGCCCTCACGTTGCTCATCATGGTGCTCTCCAGCTCGGCCACCAAACAGTCGGCTGACCTGCCCATGGAGCTGACGGTTGCGCGCTGAGGCGCCTCGAGAAGGAGACACTAGAATCATGAGCAAATACGTCGCTGCGCAGCCGTACCAGTGGCCCTTCGACGGCGATCTTCGGCCGGAAAACACGGCCTTGATCATCATCGACATGCAGACCGACTTTTGCGGCAAGGGCGGCTACATCGACGGTCTTGGCTACGACCTGACCAACGCTCGCGCCACCATTCTGCCCATCCAAAGCGTGCTGGCGCGCTTTCGCAACGGGAAGTACCACGTGATTCACACGCGCGAAGGCCACCGGGCGGATCTCACGGACCTGCCGGCCAACAAGCGCTGGCGTTCGCGCGTGCTGCAGAATGGCGGCGCTGGCCAGCCCGGCATCGGCGACCCGGGACCGTGTGGCCGAGTGCTGGTCCGCGGCGAGCCCGGTTGGGAAATCATTCCCGAGCTTCAGCCATTGCCAGGCGAGCCCATCATCGACAAGCCCGGCAAGGGCTCGTTCTGCGCCACCGACCTCGACATGCTGCTGCGGCAGGCCGGCATTCGCAACATCGTGCTGACGGGGCTCACGACCGACGTGTGCGTCCACACCACCATGCGTGAAGCCAACGACCGCGGCTACGAGTGCATGATCTTGGGTGACTGCTGTGCCGCGACCGACCCCGGCAACCACGCGGCGGCCCTAAAGATGGTGACCATGCAGAACGGGGTCTTCGGCGCCGTCAGTAACTCCAGCGCGTTGCTCGAGGCCCTGTTATGAGCGCTGCCCAACCGGCCAAAAAAACCGCTGTCGACAGGTTCAACCCCGTCATCGACTTGAGCGGCGTCGCGCCGGCGCGTCGCAAAGGCGGCGGCCCGCCACCCCTGCTCGACGCTCAGCACATGTGCAAGCGTTTCGGTACGCAGAAGGCGCTCGACGACGTGTCGTTCACGCTGCGGCCCGGCACCTTTCATGCTCTTTTGGGCGAAAACGGCGCCGGCAAAAGCACGCTCGTGAAGTGCATCATGGGCTTTTACCAAGCCGACAGCGGCAAGGTCATCGTCGGCGACGCCGACGTCTCGGTAAAGAACCCCAAGGACGCGCAGCGCTGTGGCATCGGCATGGTCTACCAACACTTCACGTTGGTAGAGAACATGAGCGTCGCCGAAAACCTCGTCATGGCGCGCGCCGAGATTCCGGCCTTCATCGACTGGAAGCGCGAAGAGCAGGCCATCGAAGAGTTCATGGCAGGTATGCCATTCCGGGTGCCGGTGCAAAAGCTCGCGCGCCAGTTGGCGGCTGGTGAGAAGCAAAAGCTGGAAATTCTCAAGCAGCTCTATCTGGGCAGCAAGATCATCATACTGGACGAGCCCACCAGCGTGCTCACCCCCCAAGAGGCCGACGACGTGCTGGGCCTGCTGCGGGAGATGACGCGGCGAGGCGAGATTAGCGTCGCCATCATCACTCACAAGTTCCGTGAGGTGATGGCCTTCGCCGATGACGTCACGGTGCTGCGGCGCGGCGGGTTCGCGGGTGCCGGCAAGGTCAGCGAGCACACGCCCGAATCGTTGGCCGAGCTGATGGTCGGCTCCGAGCCGCCCAGCGCGTCGCTGGAGCGCAAGGTCATCGCCCACGACAGCGTGGGCCTGGAGCTGACGGACATCTGCGCCGACGACGACATTGGACTACCGGTGCTGTCTAGAGTCAGCCTCAAGGTGCGCGCTGGCGAGATTCTCGGCATTGCCGGGGTCTCGGGCAACGGGCAAGAGGAGCTGGTCGAGGTGTTGGCAGGGCAGCGGCCGCTGGGTTCTGGCCGCGTGCAGGTTGGCGGCAAGCCTTACGCGCCCACGCGCACGCAAATCCGCGAACGTCGCGTGCGCCTGCTGCCCGAGGCCCCGCTCAAGAACGCCTGCGTAGCGAACATGACCGTGGCCGAGAACATCGGCTTTCGCTGCTTCGACGAGCCTGGCTTCACGCTCGGGCGTTGGGCCGTGCGCAAAGGCCCGCTGCGTCGCAAGGCCATCAAGTCGATCGGCGAGTTCAAGATCAAGGCGCCTGGCCCCGAAGCGCCCATCGGCGGTCTCTCGGGCGGCAACGTGCAGCGTGCGGTGCTGGCGCGTGAGCTGGACGGCGACGTGGCAGTGCTGATAGCCGCCAATCCGTGCTTCGGGCTCGACTTCGCCGCCGTCGCGGAGATTCGCACCCGCATCGTAGCGGCCCGCAACGCCGGGACGGCGGTGCTGCTGGTCAGCGCCGACCTCGACGAGATTTTCGCCCTCTCGGATCGCATAGTAGTCATGAGCGAAGGCCGCATCGTTTACGAAACCCCGGCCGAGACCGCCAACGTGGCCGAGATCGGGCGTCACATGGCTGGCGACCACGCATGAGCCCCAGGGCCCTTTGGTCGCTCCGACCCAACGATATCGCCGCGCTGAAATTTCAGGATCTGCGCGCTGGCGTAGAGATTCATGTGCTGAACGAAACGCCTGACGGCGCTCGGGCGGCCATTTTGCGCTACGCGGCCGGCGCCGAGGTGCCGTCGCATCGGCACGAAGGCTACGAATACATCTACGTGCTCGAAGGCGAGCAAAGCGACGAAAGGGGCAGCTACGGGGCCGGTTCTTTCGTCGTCAACGAGCCTGGCACGACTCATCGAGTCAGTAGCAAGAGCGGCTGTACGGTGCTCATTCTCTGGCTGCGCCCGGTGGTGTTCGTTTGATACGGAAAAATTCATGCCGACGTGTCCGGTGTGAGCGGCACCACCGATTTCCAGAGCCGCGACACCGCGAAGTCGCTTTTTGGAGACGTGGCTGAAACTCGCGACCGACGATGACAACGTTTGCCGGGTGCGCCCGGCTCCTACCAGGTGTTCCAGGGACTCGCTTCGAATTGGAGAAGGTGATGAAAAGTCGATTTGAGCTAATGCTTGCCGGTCTACTCGCTACCGTTGGATGTAAGGGCCCGGGCGAAGCTGCTCCCGCCGCAGCCACCAGCGCGGCTCCGGCCGCTGCGTCGGTCGCTGCGGCTCCCGCCGCTGCGGCTCCCAAGGCCTCGGATACAGGCCCAATCAAGGTCGGTATTTTGCACTCGCTCTCTGGCACCATGGCCATCAGCGAGACGTCGCTCAAAGACGTCGCGCTCATGACCATCGATCAGATCAACGCGGCTGGCGGCGTCAAGGGCCGCAAGCTCGAACCGGTCGTCGTCGACCCGGCGTCCAACTGGCCGCTGTTTGCGGAGAAGGCCCGCGAATTGCTCCAGAAGGAGGGCGTTGCGGTGACGTTCGGCTGCTGGACCAGCGTGTCCAGAAAGAGCGTGTTGCCGGTGTTCGAAGAACTGAACGGCCTGCTTTTTTACCCCGTCCAATACGAAGGTGAAGAGTCGTCGTACAACGTGTTTTACACGGGCGCGGCGCCGAACCAGCAGGCAATTCCGGCGGTCGAGTACTTGATGAGCAAGGAAGGCGGGGGCGCCAAAAAGTGGGTGCTGCTCGGCACCGACTACGTGTACCCCCGCACCACCAACAAAATCCTGCGCTACTTCTTGAAGCAGAAGGGTGTCGCCGAGTCCGACATCATGGAGCAGTACACGCCGTTCGGTCACTCCGACTACCAAACCATCGTAGCCGACGTGAAAAAGTTCGCGGCCGGTACCCGCACGGCGGTGGTCTCGACCATCAACGGCGACTCGAACGTACCGTTCTACAAAGAACTCGCCAACCAAGGCCTGAAGGCCTCCGATATTCCGGTGGTCGCCTTCTCGGTCGGTGAAGAAGAGCTGCGCGGCATCGACGCGAAGCCGCTCGTTGGTCACTTGGCGGCTTGGAACTACTTCATGTCGGTCGAAAACCCCGAGAACAAGAAGTTCATCGCGGATTGGAAGGCTTACGTGAAGGCTAAGAACCTGCCGGACGGCGACAAGCGCGTCACTAACGATCCGATGGAAGCCACCTACGTTGGCATCAAAATGTGGGCGCAGGCCGTCGAACAAGCTGGCACCACGGACGTGAACGCCGTGCGCCAGGCCGTGGGCGGTCAGACCGTGAAGGCGCCCTCGGGCTTCACGCTCACGATGGACGCTAAGAACCACCACCTGCACAAGCCGGTTTACATCGCCGAAATCAAAGCCGACGGTCAGTTCCAGGTCGTGTGGAAGACCGAGGGCCCCATCCGCGCCATGCCGTGGAGCCCCTTCGTGCCCGAGAGCGCCAAGAAGGTCGCCGATTGGACCTTCCCCTGGGTGTGCGGCAACTGCACCGAAGGCAAGTTCAAAGGCGAGACCTCCACCGCCGCGCTCTGAGCATGATGAACATGCGCTCGCTGCTGTCGTTACTCGTAGGTTGTGTGCTTGCCCTGGCTTCGGCCTCGGCCAGCGCGCAAGACTTGCACCAAGCTGCCAAAGACTTGAGCAGCTCGGACAAGGCAAAGGTCCAGCTAGCCGTAGAGGGCATCGCCAAGTCTACGGATCCGGCGGCGCTCGCGCTCTTAGAAGCGCTGGCCAAGGACTCCCTACGCGTCGATTCAGCGGGCGCGCCCTTCGTGACCGGTGAGGGCGACAAGCTCTCACCGGTGTTCGGCGGCCCCAGCAAGCCCTCGGGCGCGCTCACCACGCCGCTCGTCGACAATCGCCTGCGTCGACAGCTGGAGCCCGCGCTCGCGTCGCTCAAGCTCGGGTTTCCGGACCCCAAAGTGCGGCTCGAAGCCGCCAAAGACTTAGCCAAAAGCCGCAACGACGACTTGGCGCCATTGATTCGCGCGGCAGTCGCCCAAGAAAAGGACGCCGAAATAAAAACCGCCATGGGCCTTGCGCTGGCGCAGATTGACGTGCACGGCAGCGACAAACCGCTCAAGTTGGCGGCCATTGCAGCCATCACGGCCGCCGCAGACGCTTCTTTCAAACCCGATCTAGAGCGCATGATTGGCCGCGCCGGCAACAAGCCGAGCGAAACCGACGCTGACGTGATCAAGGCATCTGCCGCAGCCCTCGGCGTCATCGACTCGCGATTGGCGCTGGTCAGCTTCATCGGCAATCTATTTTACGGCCTCAGCCTGGGCAGCGTGCTTTTGCTCTGCGCGCTCGGCTTGGCCATCACGTTCGGCCTCTTGCGCGTCATCAACATGGCTCACGGTGAGCTGTTGATGATCGGCGCGTACTCGACCTACGCGGTGCAGCGCTTCTTCACGGCGTACTTTCCGGCACAGCAAGATTTGTACTTGATCGTCGCCGTCCCAGTCGCGTTCATCATCACGGCCGCCATCGGCATGGCGCTCGAGCGCAGCGTGATTCGTTTTCTGTACGGTCGCCCGCTCGAAACTCTGCTGGCCACCTGGGGCATTTCGCTGATCTTGATTCAAACGGTGCGCCTGATTTTTGGCGCGCAGAACGTGGCGGTGGCCAACCCCAGCTACCTGGCGGGTGGCATCGAGGTGCTGCCGGGGTTCGTGCTGACCTACAGCCGCCTGGCCGTGATCGTTTTCAGCTCCGCCGTGACGGGCTTCGTGTGGTTCGTGCTGCAGCGCACGCCGCTCGGTCTGCACGTGCGGGCCGTCACCCAAAACCGTCAAATGGCGGCTGGCATGGGCATCGCCACCCGACGTGTGGACGTGTGGACGTTCGGCATCGGTTCCGGCGTCGCGGGCCTGGGTGGGGTTGCGCTGTCGCAGCTCGGCAACGTGGGTCCTGAGCTCGGTCAGCAGTACATCGTCGACTCGTTCATGGTCGTGGTGTTGGGCGGCGTCGGCAAGCTGGCCGGGACGCTGGCGGGCGCGTTCGGCCTTGGCCTTCTGAACAAGCTGCTCGAGCCGGCTGCCGGCGCCGTGCTCGGCAAAATCTTGATTCTAGGCTTCATCATTCTGTTCATTCAGCGTCGTCCTCAGGGCATTTTTGCGCTCAAGGGTCGCGCCGCGGAGGCGATGTGAACGTTAAAGCGGAGCTGACCAGGCTCCTCCCGCGCAACGGTTGGATTGGGCTCGGCGTCGCAACGCTGCTGTGCCTGCTGCCGCCCATTTTGAACAGCGTGACCGCCGTGGACTCGGCGCTGCACGTGCCGGACTACTTGGTCGCGCTGTTCGGCAAGTTCTTGTGCTTCGCCATCGTGGCCGTCGCGATGGACCTTTTGTGGGGCTACACGGGCGTGCTCAGCTTGGGGCACGGCGTGTTCTTCGCCATCGGCGGCTACTGCATGGGCATGTACCTGATGCTGTCGATCGGGGAAGCCGGCGTCTATCGCAGCAAACTGCCCGATTTTATGGTCTTTCTAGACTGGAAAGAGCTGCCCTGGTTCTGGAAGCCGTTCGACAACTTCGGCTTCGCCATGTTGGCCGTGTTCTTGGTGCCGGGCCTGTTGGCCTACGTGTTCGGTTTCCTGGCCTTCCGCTCGCGCATTCGCGGCGTCTATTTCTCGATTATCACGCAGGCCTTCACCTACGCGTTGATGCTGCTGTTCTTCCGCAACGAGACGGGGCTGGGCGGCAACAATGGCTTGACCAACTTCAAGTCACTCTACGGCTATCAGTTGGCTGACTCGGGCACCAAGCTTGCCCTGTACACGTTCTCGGCCCTGGGGCTGCTGTTGGTGTTCTTGCTCTGCCGCTTCATCGTCGTGTCGAAGGCCGGTCGCGTGTTGTGCGCAATTCGCGACGAAGAGAGCCGCAGCCGCTTTGCTGGCTACAACCCGACCAGCTACAAACTGTTCGTCTACACGCTGTCAGCGGTCATCTGCGGCTTTGCCGGCGCGCTGTACGTGCCGCAAGTCGGCATCATCAACCCCAGCGAGTTCCAACCCTCGAGCTCGATCGAAATGGCGATATGGGTTGCGGTCGGTGGCCGAGGCAGCCTGCTGGGCGGCGTGCTCGGAGCCTTTATCGTCAACGGCGCCAAGAGCTGGTTCACCGTGGCGCTGCCCGAGGCCTGGCTCTACATCCTCGGGGCGCTGTTTATCGCCGTCACGCTGTTCTTCCCGGGTGGGGTTGCCAGCCTGCTCCTGCGCAAGAAGGCGGCTGCTTGAGCACCCCACTCGCAACGAAACCCATGGAACCAGAGACCGCGGCCCCCGAGTCGGGCAAGATCGAGAGCGATCCCAAACCTTCGCCCACCAGCAAACAGCGCCGCATCAGCCTGCTGCCCAAGCCAAAGCAGATCGAGCAGCACCGCGTCGACGCGCTGACCCGTGGCCGCAAGGCTCTGCTTTGCGTCGACAACATCAGCGTCGCCTTCGACGGCTTCAAGGCCATTACGGACCTGACGCTGATCCTCGACGAAGGCGAGCTGCGCTGCATCATCGGTCCCAACGGCGCCGGCAAGACCACGCTGCAGGACATCATTACCGGTAAAACGAAACCGGACGCGGGCTCTGTCTTCCTGGTCGGCGACAACACCGACCTAACGGCGCTGAGCGAGTACGAGATCGCCGAGCGCGGCATTTGTCGCAAGTTTCAGCGGCCAACGGTGTTCCAAGGCCACAGTGTGTTCGAGAACCTGGAGTTGGCGCTGCCCGGCAAGAAGGGCGTGCTCGCTAGCTTGTTCGCGCGCTTGTCCAAGGCTCAACATGAGCGCATCGACGAAGTGCTGGAGACCATCGCGCTCAAAGATCACAAGCATTCGCCGGCAGGCCTGTTGTCTCACGGCCAGAAGCAGTGGCTCGAGATTGGCATGCTGCTAGCGCAAGATCCGCGCGTGCTGCTGGTCGACGAGCCGGTCGCCGGCATGACCCACCAAGAAAGCGAGAAGACCGCCGAGCTACTCAGTAGCTTGGCCGGCAAGCGCACGGTGGTCGTCGTGGAACACGACATGGAGTTCGTGCGCAGCATTGCTCGCACCGTGACGGTGTTGCACGAAGGCAAAATTTTGGCCGAGGGCAGCATGGACGCCGTCCAGAGCAACGAAAAGGTCATCGAGGTCTATCTCGGCGGCGGCCATTGAGGCCAGCTTGGACCGTGAAGGTAATGCCAACATGCTTGAGGTAACGGGTCTCAATCAGTTTTACGGACAGAGCCACACGCTTTGGGACATGGACCTGAAAGTGCCCGAAGGCTCGTGCGTTTGCCTGATGGGCAGAAACGGCGTGGGCAAGACTACGCTGCTGAAGAGCGTGATGGGGGCGCTGCCAATCCGCTCGGGTAAGGTCAATTTCATGGGCAGCGACATCGCGCCCACGCGCGCCGAAGTGCGCGCCAGAAGGGGCATTGGCTGGGTGCCGCAAGGACGCGAGGTCTTCAGCCAAATGACCGTTCACGAGAACCTGCGCACTGGCTTGGCCGCGCGCGCGGATAAAAAGCAAGAGGTGCCCGAGGGCATCTTCGAGCTGTTCCCGGTGCTCAAGAGCATGCTGCAACGCCGCGGCGGCGACCTGTCCGGCGGCCAACAGCAGCAGCTGGCCATGGGGCGCGCCCTGGCGATCGATCCCAAACTCTTGATCTTGGACGAGCCGACCGAAGGCATCCAGCCAAACATCGTGTCGATGATTGGCGATGTTCTAATAAGCTTGAAAGAGCAGGGGCTCACCATCCTGCTCGTCGAGCAGAAGCTGCCCTTCGCCCGCCGCGTCGGCGACTACTTCTGCATCATGGACCGCGGCCGTGCAGTCGCGACGGGCAAGATGGCAGACTTGTCCGACGACATCGTAAACAAGTATTTGAAAGTTTAGTTCTCCTCCGTGCCTTGGCTTGAGCGTCGGGCGGCCGTGTCGACCTGTGGCGCAGCGGGCGCTCGGCCTCGCCGAGTTTGTAGCGGGCCCAGCCTCGATCGCGGATCGTGATCTTCTGGTGCCAAGGTCGGGTGAGGTGGTTCTGGCTCGCGCTTTGCGCGAGCTACACCCCTGAGCAGCACTCGTGCGTGGGATAAAATGTCCGGCTTACATTGGTGCTGGGGGCATTCACCTGCAGCCTTATCCGTGAGTTGCCCGAGAAAAGGCCTAAATTCGGGGCGGGCTGACCGTTCAATAAGGGGTGACGAGAGCACCGAGCGTTAGGCCTTCGCGGCCGAGTGTGCCGGCGCGGCTCG